>CAYUHZ010000001.1:0-52119 GCA_964444625.1 uncultured Gammaproteobacteria bacterium
AACTAAAATTAATTTTATGTTTAAAAAAGTAATTTTTGATAAAAAAAATGTTTTAGTGGTGGGCGGTGCAGGCTTCATCGGGTCGCATCTTTGCGACGAGTTGATCAAAAACTCAAAAGTAATTTGCCTTGATAATTTTTCTACTGGCGATGAAAGAAACATTGACCACTTGTTGGCCGAACCTGATTTTGAATTTATTAGACATGACCTAAGCGAACCATTGAATCTTGAAATACTACCGGACTTACAAAAATTTAAGATCGAATTTCAAGGCATCCAAGAAATATATAACCTTGCTTGCCCAACCTCGCCCAAATATTTTGAAAAAAATATAATCCCAAATTTATTAGCTAATTCTTATGTGGTAAAAAATTCTCTTGATTTGGCAAAGAAATACCAAGCTAAATTTATGCATTTTTCATCGTCTGTGGTTTATGGCCCAAGAAGAGATGATGCTCAAAAAATCAAAGAAGATGATTTGGGTTCAGTCGATTTATTATCTCGCAGAAGCTCTTATGATGAGGGCAAACGGTTCGCTGAAACAATGGTAGAAAATTACCGAATTCTGTATGGAATCGATACTAAAATTATTAGGCCTTTTCGCATTTACGGTCCAAGAATGAAAAATAAAGAAGGCCATATGTTGCCTGATTTTGTAGTTAACGCTCTTGAAAATAAAGATCTAGAAATATTGGGCGATGAATCATTCTCTTCTTCATTTTGTTATATTTCCGATCTTATTGACGCAGCAATCAAATTAATGGAAGCTGGTAATTTGCCTGGTCCATATAATATTGGGTCTGATATCGATGTAAAAATTACAGAAATTGCTAAAAAAATAATCAATTTGACAACATCAAATTCGAAAATAAAATTTATTGGTAAACTGATTTTTATGAGCGAACTTTGCCTGCCTGACATTTCAAAAGCAAGAAACGATCTTGGTTGGATGCCGATTATAACTTTGGACAAGGGTTTAGAGAAAACAATAACCTTTATCAAGGCCAACAAAGATTTAAAATCAGTTATAAGCAAAATTTAAATGAAAATTTTTTGCGTAATACCAACATATAACGAAGAGGCGAATATTTTATCCGTGATAAGTGAATTGAAAAAACAAAAATTTATCTCCGCCATAGCGGTTGTCGATGATGGATCAAGCGATCAAACCTACCAACTGGTATCTGAAATGAATATTTTCGTATTAAAACATGCCACTAATCGCGGACAAGGAGCAGCCCTAAAAACAGGAACTGATTTTTGCTTGCAGCAAGGCGCTGAAATAATAATTCATTTCGACGGTGATGGCCAGTTTCAAGCCTCGGATTTACAAGCTTTAATCAAACCAATCGAAGGCGGAGAAGCTGATATTGCCTTTGGCTCAAGATTCATGCTGGAAGAGTCAATCAAAAAAATACCTTGGCTAAAAAGAAAAATCATTCTCCCATTAGCTCGCTTATTTAGTAATTTTTTTCTTGGCATTCATTTGACCGATCCGCAAAGTGGTCTTCGTGCTATGACCGCTAAATCAGCGGCTTTAATTGATTGGCAGCAAGACAGAATGGCGCACTGTTCGGAGATTTTATTTAACTCTAGAAAAAAAAATTTGAAAATTAAAGAGGTCCCGATTACTGTCATTTATCATCATTATGGGCAAAAAATATCGGGAGGGTTTGGTATTATCAAAGAATTATTTTACAGTTTTTTGTTAAATAAAATATAAATTTATGATGCAGAAATTTATAGCTTTAATTGTAATTTTATTTTTTTTATACAAATTATTCCAGCAAAAAAAATCTGGAAAAGTTTCTTCTCAGGAATTTTTCTTTTGGTTAATTTTTTGGCTGGTTTCTCTTATTTTAATAATTTTTTTGCGCTATATCGATCAATTTGTTTCAGCCTTGGGTTTTTCGGCGTCAGGCATAGAGCTGTTGTTATATCTAGGAGTGCTGGTATTGTTTTTCCTAGTGTTTAAACTAAGGCTTAAATTTGAAAAAGTTGAAAAAAATATAACTGAAATCACCAGGGATATAGCATTGAACAATACTCAAAGTAAAAAATAATATGAACATAGCACACGTCGTCTGCGTTTTTCCTCCTTATAAAGGGGGTATGGGGAATAGCGTACTAGGTTTTTCTAAAATATATGCCGGATTTGGCCACAAAGTAACTGTATTTACTCCGGAATATAAAAAAAATAGCCGACAATATTCGGACCAATCAGGGGATAATTTGTTTGATTATGAAACAAATAATAATTTTAAAATAGAAAAACTAAATCCTATTTTTTCTTACGGAAATGCGGCGATATTGCCTCAGCTTTTATGGAAATTAAAAAAATATGATATTGTTCATTTTCATCACCCATTTTTTGGATGCGATTTTTTAATTATTTTTGCCAAATTTTTTTTCAGACAGAGATTTAAACTAATCACCCATTATCATATGGACGCTATAGCTGAAGGACTAAGTGGGGTTTTATTTAAATTTAACAATTTTTTATTTTTAAATTGGTTGTTAAAAATTTCCAAACTTATAACATGCGCCTCTTTTGACTATATCAAGCATTCTCAGATTAAAAAATTTTTTCATTATTATCCTAAAAAATTTCGACAAACTGCCTTCGGTGTAAATTTAGAGCAATTTGTTATCTATCATGATCATGTTAATTTAGTTAGAAAAAAAATGGTAGTGCTATTCGTCGGCGCTCTTGATAAATCGCATTATTTCAAAGGTTTGGTTAATTTATTGTCAGCAGCCAAATTATTAAAAAACAGGGGATTTGATTTTGAGCTTAAAATTGTCGGAAATGGCGAACTGAAAAATTTTTATCAAAATCAAGCCAAGATACTTGGCGTTAGCGATATCACCGCTTTTATTGATGGTGTCGATGATAGCAAATTAGTTGATTTCTATAACTATTGCAATGTCGTCGTCCTGCCATCCACTACAAAAGGGGAGGCTTTTGGCTTGGTTTTGCTTGAAGCAATGGCTTGTGGCAAGCCGGTTATCGCCTCAAACCTTCCTGGCGTAAGAAGCGTTTTTAAAAATGGCTTGCACGGTTTTTTGACCAAACCTAATGATATCGAAGATTTAACTGAAAAAATCAGTTTAATCCTAAAAAATAAAACAAAAGCCGAAAAGATGGGAAAAGATGCCAGAAAATTTGTCGAAGAAAAATATTCATGGGAAAAAGTAGGAGAAACATTAGATAGGATTTACCATTATGTTATGTACTCAATATAATTAAATGAAAATTTTAATAGCAAACAATTTATATCAACCGTTTAATAGGGGTGGCGCTGAAACTGTAGTTGAAAAAATGAAGAATAATTTCGAATGCTTAGGGCATCAAGTTGATATTTTAAGCACTAAACCATTTTTTAGCCAGACTAATACTAATAATATCACTATTAGAACTTTTTTTTACTACTTAAACAGACTTCCTAAATCTTTCAGGATCTTTTGGTTAATTGGAAACATTTTTAATCCCTTTATCTATCTAAAATTAAACAAAATTATACTAAAAAATAAACCAGATCTTGTTATTACCAATAACTTATTTGGTCTATGTTATTACTTGTCAAAATTGTTGGAAAAGAATTGTATTCCGCAAATACATTTTTTACATGACATACAATTTATTCACCCATCGGGATTAATGATGCTTGGCGAAGAAAAAAAAATAAATTCAAATTTTGCAAAAATTTATCAAGCTATAATAAAATCGTTTTTTAACCGAAATGCTTATATTGTATCACCATCAAACTGGCTGCTTCAATTACATAAAAAAAACGGATTTTTTTCAAACTTAAAATGCTTTGTTTTGCCATTCCCTTTTAAGGGATGCGTATCTGCAATTCAACAAGAAAAAAAAAATAAATCAAATTATTTCTTATACGCAGGACAAATAGAGAGCCATAAGGGAATATTTTTTTTATTAGAAGTATTCAGAGATCTTAATAAAATTTATGGTGAAAAATATAATTTGAAAATAGCTGGCCAGGGAAGTCAGTTGCAGAAAGCTAAAACTTTGTTTAAAAATTTTTGCATTATAGAATTCTTAGGGCTGTTAAATCAAGAAAGCCTTTTGAAAACCATGTCTCAAGCCAGAGCCTTGATCGTTCCTTCTATTTGTTATGAAAATTCACCAGCTGTAATTTACGATGCTAAGGGATTAGGGCTTCCCATACTAGGAGCGGACATCGGTGGCATAAGCGAAATAATCAATCCTGATAATGGAGAATTATTTAAAGCTGGAAATAAACAATCATTAATAGAAGTTATTGATAATTTCTTTGCAACCGATAAAAAATTTTACCAAACTTCCGCTGTTCAACCGTATCGTAATTTTTCTGAATATTGCCTCAAGCTGCTTAGCATAATAGTATCGTAGTTATATTCTATGCTTAATTTTGTTGGAATTTAAAAATGTAAATATTTTGCGATGGTAAAACAAACCAATGATCAGAGGAAATTTTTGCTTCCTCTTTTATTTTATCAAAAGCCCACCAATATTTATTTAATACTAAATATGCCCGATTAACCGAGAGGAGATTCATCGCCTCGACCATTGTTTCTCTGCTTGGATTGTCGTAAACCATGTTGAGATAAAGTTGGTAAAGCCTTCCGCTTGTTGGCAAGGGGTAATAAAAGAAATCTTGATAATACCGGCTAAATCCATATACTCTTAAGGCGGCGGCGCTAACCTGTTGATTGGCCAATACTAAATATTCAGCCCCCATGGAATCATTTTCAATAAATTTAACAGCCTCTATGTCATCAGCGGAAACTGCATAATTATGTGAATTTTGGTAATTATCGGAACGAGGATATGCCAGATAAAAAGCCGCAGTAACAATAACCAGCAAAAAAAACAACCATGAACATTTAACAATTAGATTTTGTTGCAAAATTTTATAAAACATTACTTTTAACGCAACAAACGAAATCGGCAGCATAAATATTAAACTTATAAAAAAAATTCTTTGAGAATAAGCTGACTGTTCATAATCAATCAAGTAGGAGAAGGGAAGCAAGAGGCTAAGTAAATAAGCGACAAACATGGCAAGCGCCATGGATAAGTGCGGTAAATATTTATTTATATTTTTTCTATTATAGAATAAACCCATTCCAATCAGGGAAAAATAACCAATCCATTTAAAATTATCAAAGAAATTAATCGTATTAAGCAGCCAGTTTTCAGAATAGGCAAAAAAATTAATTTTTTTAAAATTAGCTAGAAGTAAAATAATTTTTTCACCAGCAATTCTATAGTCAAAGAAATATAATAAATTCTTTGATTCAATCCAATAGAAAAGCAGGGGAAGCGTTATTGCGGCAACAATTGAAGTAAGAAGATAGGCAATTTTTATATATTTTAGCTTCAAAAATTTAATAATGTAAATTAGAAAAACCAGGAAAATAGCGGGAATGCCGGTAAGCGGGTGTATTGCCGAAGCGCTCAGAGCCAATATTCCAAGCGTTATAAGCTGGAATAAATTTTTAATTTTTAAACTATAAAAAATTACAGTAATTAAAATTAAAAATGAAAGATTCTGCGGAGTTGTAACAATAAATATAGGAGCTAGCCAAATCATTAAAAAGATAGTTGCAAAATATAAGCTTTTGTTATATTTTTCTTTATAATTTTGACTGATTAGCATGGATATTGGCAGAACAACAGCCGCCAAAAAAGGTACTAAAATTTTATCCAAAACATCGATAGGAATAAAAGTAATTTTGTTCAAAATCACCACCAAGGAATATTGGCCAAGATAATACCATGGCTTGGGGTTAACAAATCCTTGGTTAGCAATCAAATCTTCGGTTGCTTGATGAATAAACGGATCAAAGCCATATCCTATTTTATAAATAATTAGCGCGACGGAAAAGCAAAGTAAAAAATAAAAACTGACAATGATAGTTCTGCAACCATCCTGTCGCAGAATGTTAATAAATAAGACGGTTGTTAATAAAAAGAAAGCGACGAAAAAAAAGATAGGAAGTACCTGCCATGGAGAATTAATTGCCAAATCAGTCCGGTAACTTAATAAAATACAAAAACAAACTGCAAGCAAAATAAAAAACAATGAAGTAAGCCAATGGTTATCCATCTTCTTTATTTCCACTGGCTTATCGTCAGTATTTTCTATCCGTTGATAAAAATACCACCAAACTGAAGTAGCAACTACAGAAAGTATAAGCGCTAGGGCAATGCCTAAAAAATTCAAAGCGTATAATTTATATATTATAGCGCCAATTAATGATAGAATGGCTAAAAAAATAAGCAAAAGAATAATAAAAATTTTAAGAGATATTTTTTGAAGCATATATTATTATTTTATCAAGTATTGCCAAATAAAAAAATACTGCGCTAATATTTTTGCTAAAAAGTAGGGCATTTGCTAAGATAACCCAATAATATGAGATTAAATATTTTAAAACATTATTCATCGACACTACTGATTCTTTTGCTGTCTGTCTTATTTTTTCTTGCCGTTGCTGGGTATATATTTTGTTTGCAAACAAACACTTCAGTCAAGTGGTTCTCTCCTGACGAAACCGCTAATTATATCATTACAAAACTCTACAGCCAAAAGAGTGAAATGCAGATTTATGAAAAATACAATCTTTATGCCGATGGCATTATCAGACCAAGAAGTTTTCGCGTTGATAACGGGTGGTTAAAACCGGTTAGTTTTCCAGGAATAATCCTGATCTTCGGCTTTCTGGCAAAACAAACTTCGGTTTCGTTGTTGCCTTTCATGACCCCAATTTTCGCAGCTGTAGGATTAATCTTTTACTATTTACTAATAAAAAAAATTTTTGGCGGAGCCAACGCTACTGTCGCTACAATTCTACTCGCTTCATTTCCGGTATATTTTTACTATAGCGCTCGAAGTATGTTCCATAATATTTTATTCGTTGTTTTGGTGGTAATTTTTTTATATTTTTTTATTTTAAGTTTTAGCCACAAAAAAGAAAACGATTTTAAATCTTGGAAAATTCCCCTTTTTTCAGCCTTAGCTGGTACCTTTTTAGGCCTATCTATTATGACCAGAACATCGGAAATCGTCTGGCTTATTCCTGTCTGCTCGATTTTGCTTATCAGTTTTTGGAAAAATTGGACTCTCAAGAATCTTCCAATTTTTTTATTATTTAGCGCCATCTCGCTAATACCGTTGCTTCATTGGAATACTGTTTTATATGGCTCTCCATGGCTGAGCGGTTACTCCGAGATCAATCAAGCGATTTCCGATATCGCCGTTTCCAGCTCAAACCTAAGCATTCACAATGGCGAGAGGCTAAACCAACTTAAGTCAACTTTCAATCTCGTCATAAAAAATATTTTTTATTTCGGTTTTCATCCGTACCAATCATTTAAAATGGTTTATTACTATGTGTTTAAAATGTTTTATTGGTATCTAATACCAGCTATTATTGGATTTATATTGCTACTTCTTAATTTTAAAAAACTGAGCAAAAAGCACTTTCTTTATTTGATAATTTTATCTGTTTTGTCTTTGATATTAGTTATCTACTACGGCAGCTGGGAATTTCACGACAACCCTGACCCCAAACAAACAACCATTGGAAATTCTTATACTAGATATTGGCTTCCGATATATCTTGGCTTACTTCCGTTTGCAGCAATGTTTATTAATAAAATAACAAACCTGAAAGATAAAAAGTTAGGTATTTTTTTCAAGTTCTCTATTATTGGATTCGTCTTTTTTATGTCCTTCTGTTTCACTTGGTGGGGATCGGAAGAGGGTTTGGCATATTCTTTTGCGAAATCAAAATCTGCAGAACAGGAGTTAAATTCAATTTTAGCTTTAACCGAAAATAATTCAATAATAATTACTCGTTATCATGACAAACTTTTTTTCCCTGAAAGAAAAGTTATAATTGGTTTGTTCGATGACTCCAATATGATAATCAGATATGCGGAATTAGCCAAACATCTTCCGGTTTACTATTATAATTTTACTTTTCCTGAAAAAGATTTGCTCTATCTTGAAACAAAACTTCCGAAGTTCGGTCTTTCAATTGAATTAATCCAAAGGATTAACCGTGATTTCTCTCTTTATCGTTTATTCAAAATTTAGCACCAGAACGTACAGCGGTTTTATAATTTGAACAGGGGAAGAAGCCTTTTATTTTGTGTTAAATATGTTATAATAAAGACCTTAAATATTAAACTTATGAGAATTGGCATAGACGCGAGATTTTACGGACCGATCGGTAAAGGATTGGGGCGCTATACCCAAGAAATTACCGATGGAATCACAAGCCTAGACGATACAAATGAATACGTTGTTTTTTTGCGACCAGAAAATTTTTTATCATTTTCATCTGAGAAGAATAAAAAAGTAAAAAAGGTTTTAGTAAATTTTGGCTGGTATACCATGGCGGAACAATTTTTCTTCCCGTTTTTGATATTCCGAGAAAAAATCAACTTAATGCATTTTCCTCATTTTAATGTGCCGATAATGTGCCCTTGCAAATTTATTGTTACTATCCATGATTTGATTTTAACCAGATATCCTACTTTGCGCGCCTCCACTTTGAGTCCATTGTTTTACCAGGCAAAAAAAATTTGTTATAAAATAGTCATCAAAATAGCGGCAATGAGATCGAGAGCAATAATAACCGTATCAAATTTTACCAAAAATGATATTATAAAAAAACTAAAAATCAAAAAGGGGGAAATATTTGTCATATACGAAGGTGCTTCCGATTTATCAAATCAAGCTTGGCGTAATATGAGTAATAATACAGACACAAATGACAAAAAAATAAATTTAGGTTATAATAATATACATAATCAATACCTGCTCTATGTTGGGAATGCCTATCCACACAAAAACTTAAAACGTTTGATTCACGCTTTTCAAATTTTACTTAAAGATAACGAAGATTTAAAATTGGTGTTGGTGGGCAAAGAAGATTTTTTTTATAGCAGAGTTAAAAATTATTGTCGAAAAATTAAACTTACCAGCACCAATGACACCAAATCCAAGGTTATGTTTACCGGTTTTGTTCAAGATGAACAATTAAAACTTTTATACCAAAATGCCTTAGCTTATATATTTCCATCGTTATATGAAGGTTTTGGCCTGCCGCCCCTAGAAGCAATGTCTAACGGTTGTCCGGTTGTATCATCTAATCGCGCTAGCATGCCCGAGATTCTTGGCTCGGCCGCGGTTTATTTTGACCCAGAAAACGTTCAAGATATGGTTGACAAAATTGAACTTGTCATTAGAGACGAGAGCTTAAAAAGCAATCTTAAAATTCTCGGTTTTCAGCAAATTGCCAAATACAACTGGTCAGAGTGCGTAAAACAAACTTTGCATATCTACAACTCTCAATCAAAATAAATGCCCCATGCACCAAAAAATTATTTATTCTATATAGAAGAGGATTGTCCTTCTAGATTTGTGGTTGATTTAAAGGAAAAATTTGCAGCTATTGAAAGAAAAAAAACCGAAAAAAAAGATTTTAATTTTTTATTTTCTAAACTACCTGAGTTTTATAACGAGACACTACTATCTCCTAAAAATGCTCTTCGGGAAATAGCCTTGATTTCCTTATTTTCAGTTTTTTCTGTAATCATAAAAAAGATAGCGCTCGGAGCGTATTTATTGTTGCAAAAAATTGGTTGGCTAGCTATTTTTTTCATCAGATTTATTTTTTTATTCTTTGTAAATCTTGCAAAGCTATTATCGGCTGTTTATTTAATTATTTTCACAAATTGGAAAAATGTTTATCGTATAATTAAGGCGTTAATCATCTCTTGGGCTATATTATTTGCCGATAAAGTGAGAAAAGTTTTATATATTTTTCTATATAAGCTAAAAATGAAAAAATTTAGCTCATCACCGAATTGCGATATCGCTAAAAAGACAATCAACAAAACACCAATAGATCTAAAAATATCTTTAAAATCTGCTATTATTTTCACTACCTGTTTGGTTATAATGATTATTCCTTTCAAATTATACGGTTGGTATAATCAGTTAAACGAATTAAAGGGAAGAGTATTGGGCGTAAGTAAAATCGCCTTCAATGATCTTTTTTTCGGCGGGAGATTGGTCAAAGAGTCAAATTTTGATTTTGCTGGGCAAAAATTTCTTCAAGCTAGTGAAAATTTTTATTTGGCAGAACGACAAATCGGGCATATTAATAAAATGGTCGCTTCGTTGGCCGCCTTAACTCCTAATAAGGAATTGCGCATGGCCTCTGAAGCAGAAAATCTCTTAGCTATCGGGAAAACAACTTCGCTGTTAGCTCAAAAATATGTTTCAATTTTAAATGCTGTAATATCGGATAATGAGCTTAAATTAAAACTATTAACCGTCAATAACGTATCCGATGAAGCTTTGATTTTGACTAAGAAACTTGAGCAACTGATAGGTGAGGTTAATATCGAATCACTGCCAAACCAATATGCTGAATTGTTTGTTATTAGCAAGGGCTATTCTGGATTCATTACTAAAACCACGGAAAATATTAATCGACTAACAAAGCAATTGATAACTTTTACTGGAGTTGGCGATGGGATAAAAACTCAGACCAAAAAAAGGTATTTGGCGGTGTTCCAAAATAATACTGAAATAAGGGCTACCGGAGGATTTATCGGCAGCTACGCCTTGATAGATTTTCAGGACGGAAAACTAATCAACATCGAGGTCCCAAAGGGCGGTAGCTATGACACTGAAGCCGGCTTAAATGAACTTATATTGTCGCCACAACCTATGCATCTTATAAGAACTCGTTGGTTTTTTTGGGATGCCAATTGGTGGCCTGATTGGCCAACTTCGGCTAAGAAATTAATGTGGTTTTATGAAAAAAGTAACGGTCCGACTGTTGATGGCGTTATTAGTTTTACTCCCGAGGTGATCGAACGTTTATTATCAATCATTGGTCCGATTGATATGACCGAAAACTATGGCGTTGTCATTAATGCTGACAATTTTTTACTGAATACGCGAAGCAGTATCACCGAACAGAAAAATACCAACCAACCCAAAAAAATTATCGGGGATTTAGCCCAAAAAATTATTGAGATAATACCAAAAAAAATATCACGTGAAAACATTATTGAATTTTCTAGAATTATTGAACAATCCATGAAAGAAAAAAATATCCTATTTTATTTTTCTGATGATCAACTGCAAAACTATATAAAAAATCATGGCTGGTCTGGTGAGGTTGTAAATACTTCAAAAGATTATTTGATGGTGGTAAACACCAATATTGCGGGAGGTAAGAGCGACAAAAAAATAACTCAACAAATTTTCCATCAAGCGGAAATCCAATCCGATGGATCTGTTATTGATAGCCTGACTATCATCAGAGAACATCGGGGAATAAAAAACGAGCCTTTTAGTGGTGTTAGAAATGTAAATTGGTTAAGAATTTACGTGCCGGAAGGAAGCAAGTTGATTTCTGCCGACGGTTTCGAATCTCCTAGTTTTAGTTATTTCAAAAAACCAGAACTATTTTATTCGTCTGATCCTGATTTAAATAATGAAAACATAGAATTTACCCTTGATACAATCAGTGGGACAAGAATTTACCGCGAATCCAATAAAACCGTTTTTGCCAATTGGTCAATGGTTGATCCGGGTAAAAAAACAGTAATTACCATAAGATACCGACTTCCCTTTAATATCTTTTCTAAGCCGATAGAACATAACAACAAATTTGAACAGTTTTTATATCCAAGTCAAAAAACCAGATACACTTATTCCCTTTACCTGCAGAAACAATCTGGCGCAAAAACATCATCAATTGAATCAAGAGTGATTTTATTAGATAATTCAAAGCTTGCAGTCTGGCACTATCCGAAAGACCTGCGAATAACCGACGACCAAGGCTGGATAAAGATATCTGAATTAAACTCCGATAAATTATTTGCTTTTATTATTGAATAAAAATATGTCAAAAATAAAAATTACCAAAAAAGAAAACTCGGAAGAAAGCGAAAATTTTGTTGAAAAACCGCTACCAGATGCTCAAGAATTAAATCAAATTGAACGCAATATAAACAATGAAGTACGGGCAGAGGAAATCAAAGAAAGCTTGGCTGAAATATATCAAGACGAAAATGGCCAAACCGTCGATGTGCATCGACTTGAAATAAAAAAAAGAAGCGGAATTGTTATGAGAACTATCAGGGGTGTAATTTTAATTTCTTTGATCGCAACTACAGTCTGGTACGGATATAATTATATTTATTTACCTAGAGGTAATGATGCATTAGCCGTTGAATTATCTATCAATAGCGATAAAGAAGTTGTTGCAAATCAAGAATTTTATTATTTAATAACTGTTAAAAATACAAATAATTCTGAAATAACTAATTTGCAGCTTCAGGCTAATTACCCCGAAAACTTCATTTATTTAGAGAGCGAGCCATCGCCACAGCGTAATAATAATTTTTGGTCTTTGTCAAGCCTAAAAGCCCGCGATATTTTTGAAATTAAAATCAAAGGCAAGCTAATAGGCAAAAAGGGGGATAGCGCGATTCTGTTATCTGATTTAACTTATATTCCATCAAATATAACCAGTGAATTCAAAAAATCAGCCAGCTTTAAAAAAAACTTAGCTGAGTCAGGCCTAGACTGGAGGATTGAAAATTCAAACAACGTTATTTTAAACGAGGAAAACACTGTATCGTTTTTTTACAAACTGCAGCCAGTATCTTATTTAACTGAAATTTTTGTTTCGATTTCAACTCCTGAAAATTTTGATTTCTTAACTTTAGCTAACAATAATGCTGCCCCTACCAAAGAATCAGCCCAAGCTATCTTGATGGTTAAACCCGGATTATGGAAAATCAACCAACTTGACAATGAAGAAAAGGAATTTCCGATTAGATTTAAGGTAAAAAATAAAATTGATGATACTCAGGAACTATTGATAAAAATTGGTTTGCAAGATGAAAATAAAAAAGATTATATTTTCGCTGAGAGTAAAATTAATTTATCAATTATTCAAAATAATCTTAATTTAAACATAATTATCAATGGCTCAAGGTCTGATCAGGGAGTTGATTTCGGTCAAAAATTAAATTACTCGTTAGTTTATTCCAATAAGGGAGAAGTCGAGATGAAGGATGTGATTATAATGGCAGTCTTGGAAAGTGATTTTCTGGATTGGAGCACTATAGACGATCCAAGTAATGGACAAAAAAGGGGCAATACTATCAGTTGGAGTAAATCAGAGATTGAAGCCTTGTCTCTTTTAGAAAAAAACAATGAAGGGACGATAGATTTTTCGATTAATGTTAAAAACTACAACGAAACTGATTTCAAGAAAAACTTTCAGATAAAAAGCTACGCTCAATACAACGTAGGCGACAAAACGGCCGAGGCTTCAGAAAATACCAGGAGTAATATTATTACCAACAAAATTAATACTAATATAAACCTTGTAGAACAAGTGGTTTATTTCAATCAAGACAATATTGCTGTCGGCACAGGACCGTTACCGCCCCATGTAGGTGAAACTACCAGTTTTAAGGTTTACTGGAGTTTATCCAATAATTTACACGAGTTAAACGATTTGAAAATATTCGTTGATCTGCCTAGTTATATAAATTGGGATAACAAAAAACAAACCACCTTGGGCAATTTAGCATACGACGAAACCTATCATCGAGTAACATGGAATATCGGCAGATACCCCCTATCGGCATACAAAAGTGAAGCGGAGTTTAGTATTAGCCTAAAACCCGATCCGCAAGATTACAATAAAATAATCGTCTTATTGCCGGGGACTTCAATTGAAGGCACGGATGTTGAAACGAATTCTAAAATTACTAAAACAACCAAAGCAAAAACATCGAAATTGGAAGATGATCCGATAGCTAATATCGATGGTCGAATCCAATAAAATGTTTAAACTACTGAAAAAATCATCTTTATCTCGGGCAAGAATAGCCACATTGTCTACTGGCCGTGCGGATATATTAACGCCCTTTTTCATGCCTGTTGCGACCAGGGGAGTGGTAAAAAATATCAGCAGCAATGATTTGGCGCGCCTCGGATATAAAATAATTTTAAGTAACACCTATCATCTATTATTGCGCCCGGGCAATGATTTCATAAAAAAAGTCGGCGGGTTGCATAAATTCATTGATTGGCCGGGGGCGATACTTACCGATAGCGGTGGTTTTCAAATTTTTTCATTAAGCCGCGATAAAAATAAATCCGGCAAAAGCTTGATTCAACTCAAAAAAAGTGGAGTTGAATTTAAATCTTATCTAGACGGAAAATCTTATTATCTTACGCCGGAAAAAATCGTTCAAATTCAGGTCGACTTGGGCGTTGACATTGCTGTTTGTTTGGATGAATGCGTATCTCTGCCAGCGGAAAAAAGCTATCTTGAAAAATCAATTGAATTAACGTCTCGTTGGGCTAAACGAAGCAAAATTTATCATAATAAACTGAAAGGAAATAAGCCTTTGCTTTTTTGTGTCATCCAAGGGGGTTTATTTCCTGATTTACGACTAAAAAGTTTGGCTAGTTTATCGAAAATGAATTTTGATGGTTATAATATCGGCGGGTTATCAGTTGGAGAGACGGAATCGGAAATGTATCAAATAATTGAAAATTTATCTCCCCATCTCCCGCAAGACAAACCTCATTACCTCATGGGGGTTGGATATCCGGAAAATATCATTGAAGCAGTTAAATACGGCATCGATATGTTTGATTGCGTCATACCAACAAGAGAAGGACGGCACGGTAAATTATTCGCTTGGCAGAATTACCGTTGTGGCGAGAAAATTCTAGACAGTAAAAAGATCTATCAAACCTGCGATATCACGCTTGCTAAATATAGCTTTGATCATTCTCCGATTAATAAACATTCTAGTTTCCCCGAACTGGTTAAGCATTCTAAGTCTTATTTGAATTATTTATTTAAAATAAATGAACCATTGGCATCAAGGCTGGCTACTATCAATAACCTGGAATTTTATCATCAGCTGATGGTTAATCTGCAAATACTTATAAAAAACAACAAAATATAGCTCTATAGACATAATATTAAAAATTTGATAAATATTACAAATAATAATTCTCATATATTTATGGAAAGTAAAAATACTAATATTGATATAACTGAAAAAAATATCACCGCGTCGCTTCTTGAATGCATCAATAGATTACCTGATTTACACTATCCTTTTTTTCATTCCTATTTTTTTACCGGGTTAACCTCGCAAGGGCATGGTTATGAAAAAATAATTTTATTTTTCGCGCTTTTACTAATAGCTTTTAACGCTTGGTCGGCAAAGTTAGCGCTTCAGGGCGAGCTAATATGGAAAAAAAACAGCGCTTGACTTGCCGACCAAGCGATAAAGTAAATTTGAAAAAAAACTTAGATATTTTGTTGAATAGCATCCCAGATCAAAAAAATAAAGATGAAATAAAAAAAATATTTCCTCTCTAACATAAATTAATTTGAGCTAGTGAATTTTCCCTTCTTGAAATACAAAACCATCATGATCCGCTCTAAAAAACTGAAAATAGCAGTTGCTTTATCCGGGGGAGTGGACTCGGCTGTTGCTGCCAAACTACTCACCGAACAAGGCCATGAAATAATCGGCTTATTTATAAATTTCTGGCGAGAAAGCGCATCTACCAAAGAAAATAAGTGCTGTTCAAATAACGCGCTAAAAGACGCTAGATTGGTCGCTCAAAAAATCGGTTTTCCGCTCTATGTTATGAATTTCAGCAGCAAATTCAAGAAAATAGTAGTAGAAGATTTTTTAGAATCTTATGACCGAGGAGAAACGCCTAATCCGTGCGTTATTTGCAATAAAAAAATCAAACTAGGATTACTAATAAAAAAAGCCCAAGAATTAGGCTATAATTTTGTTGCTACCGGTCACTATGCACGACTTGAGTCAAATATAGAGTCGCCAAGGAAAAACCAACAAAACATGATCTACCGGCTTTACCGAGCTGAAGATAAATTAAAAGACCAATCATACTTTCTGTATTCTTTGAACCAATCAGAATTAAAACACTTAATTTTCCCCCTGGCTGATTTAGAAAAAAAGCAAGTCAGACAGTTGGCTAAAAAATTCAACTTACCCGTAGCTCAAAAAAAAGAAAGCCAAGAAATATGTTTTATTCCTGAAAAAAGTCATAATGATTTTTTAAAACGACATTTGAAACTCAGACCAGGAATAATTAAAAACACAAAAGGAGAAACAGTAGGGCAACATCAGGGATTACCCCTTTATACCATCGGCCAACGTAAGGGCGTAGAAATCGGCGGAAAGGGACCTTTTTATGTGGTAGAAAAAAAACTACAAAAAAATATTTTATTGGTAACCGATAAAAAAAACGACAATCGGCTTTATAAAACTAAATTTTCTGTAAAAAATTTCAATTGGATGTCTGACCAAAAAACAAAGTTTCCGTTTGCATGCGAGGTAGTTATCCGCTATCGTCATCCGCCTGTTAAATGCAAGATTGTTGATTGTTGCGAGAACAAATTAACAATAACCTTAAACGAACCACAAAGAGCCGTAACCAAGGGCCAAAGTGCGGTTTTTTACCTCAAAGATCAAGTACTGGGCGGCGGGATAATTGCATAGGTTTGCCAAAAATCTAATCTTTTTGTATGCTGAAAACATCTTTATAAGTTAATTTTTATGACCTCAAAAGAAATACGCCAAAAATATTTATCTTTTTTTCAAGCCAAAAGCCACGCGATTATCACTAGCGCTTCAGTTCTCCCCGAGAATGACTCAACAACCTTGTTTACTAGCTCTGGCATGCAACCACTCCTTCCTTATCTTTTGGGAGAAAAACATCCCTCAGGCAACCGCTTGGTCAACTCGCAAAAGTCATTCAGAGCTGAAGACATTGATGAAGTGGGAGACAATCGACATACAACTTTCTTTGAAATGCTCGGTAATTGGTCGCTTGGCGATTATTTCAAACAAGAACAATTAACTTGGGTTTTTTCTTTTTTGATTGATGAATTAAAAATTGACCCAAACCGACTTTATGCTACTGTATTCCGAGGTGATTCGGAAATTGGGATTAGCCGCGACGATGATTCGGTTAACATGCTGAAAAAAATTTTTGCCTCAGCCGGCCTTATAGCAGAAGCGCAAGACTTTGCCGAAAATGATGGGATGAGAGTCGGTGCAAGAATTTTTTATTATCCAGCAAAAAAAAATTGGTGGTCTAGATCGGGGTTGCCAGCTAACATGCCGATCGGGGAGCCAGGCGGTCCTGATAGTGAAATATTTTTTGACCTGGGCGCAAGTCTAAAAAAACATGAAAAATCGATTTGGTCAGACAAGCCATGCCATGTTAATTGCGACTGTGGTCGATTTATTGAAATAGGCAATAGCGTATTCATGGAATATCAAAAAACAAATTCCGGATTTGAAAAACTAAAACAACAGAATGTTGACTTTGGCGGAGGATTAGAAAGGCTGACAATGGCTGTCCAAGGTTTTGATAATATTTTCGAAACCGATCTTTTTTCTAATATTATTCAAAAAATTTCCCAATTATCGAATAAAAAATACCGTGACCAAATGAAAGAATTCGAGATAATAGCTGATCACTTGCGCGCTGCTACTTTTATCATCGGTGATGACAAGGGAATTTCTCCGGCAAATACTGGGCAAGGATATGTGGTCAGACGATTAGTCAGGCGCGCCATAAGATACGGCATGCAATTGGGAATTTATAATGAATTATGGACCAAGGAAATAGCAAAAATCGTTTCCCATGATTACTGCGATATTTATCCTGAACTATCAAAAAATATCAATTTTGTAATTGAGCAACTAAAGGAAGAGGAATCAAAGTTTAAAAAAACTATTGAGAGGGGTTTGAAGGAATTTGAAAAAATAAAAACAAATAAAACAATAAATGGCGAAACAATTTTTAATTTATATCAAAGCTACGGTTTCCCCTTTGAAATGACCAAAGAGTTAGCCACTGAAAAAGGCATTAAAATTGATGAAACTGACTTTAATGACTATCTTCAAAAGCATCAAGAACTCTCACGTACTGCCTCGGCTGGCATGTTTAAGGGAGGTTTGGCGAATTCAAGCGAGGCAACAATCAAATATCATACTGCAGCACACTTGATGCTTGCGGCCCTAAGGAAAGTTCTTGGTGAACATGTCGTGCAAAAGGGAAGTAATATTACCGCGGAAAGATTGCGCTTTGATTTTTCACATCCGGAGAAAATGACACCGGAACAACTAAAACAAGTCGAGATATTGGTCAACCAAGCTATTATCCAAAAATTATCAGTCACTTGCCAAGAAATTGATATTGAACAGGCCAAAAAAGAAGGCGCGATGGGAGTTTTTAATTCTAAATATGGACAAAAAGTTAAAGTTTACACCATAACCGACTCCAATATCAACAATATTCCTTTCAGCAAGGAAATCTGTGGCGGACCACATGTTGAAAGTTTAAAAAACTTGGGCGTATTTCAAATAATAAAAGAAGAGAGTTCCAGTTCCGGGATAAGGAGAATAAAGGCAATTTTAAAATAATTTTGCTAATATTAAATTAATTTTTATAAAAAGTAAAAATATTATTAACTAAAAATACTCGTCTTGACAGAATAATATTTTGACTATATAATAACTAAAGATTATTAATAAAAGCTTTATTAATTGTAAATCATTTACCAAAAATTTTGGTAAATTTTTAAATTTTACCAAAATTTTTTGAGTATAAATTTTAATGGATAAACAAGATTCGATAATCAATTCCAAGGAATTTATTGAGATGCAAGGGGAAGTAATGGAGCTATTGCCGGCTGCGGCTTTTAAGGTCCAACTGGAAAATGGTCATGAAATTTTAGCTCATTTGTCAGGAAAAATGAGAATGAATAAAATTAGATTATTACCTGGCGATAGGGTAAAATTGCAAATAAGTCCTTATGATTTAACTAGAGGTAGGATTATTTATCGATTGTAATATTATGAAAGTAAGAGCAAGCGTAAAAGCAATTTGTAAAGATTGCAAAGTTTTAAGGCGGAAAAATCGTCTGCATGTAATCTGTAAAAACCCTAAACACAAACAAAGACAGGGTTAATTTATTTTTAATTATCTTAATATGGCAGTTCGTATAGCTGGAGTAACAATCCCTAATGAAAAGAGAATAGAAATCGCTTTAACTTATATTTTTGGCATTGGTTTAACTCAGTCTCAAAAAATCCTAAAGCAAACCAAGGTAAATCCAAATAGCAGAGTTAAAGATTTATCGGAAGATGATATTAATAAATTAAGAGTTGTTGTGGAAAAACAATACCGAGTTGAAGGTGATTTAAAAAGGGATATTATCAGCAATATTAAAAGGCTTAAAGAAATTTCTAGTTATCGCGGATTAAGACATTCAAGAGGTTTGCCCGTAAGAGGACAGAGAACTAAAACTAATAATCGCACTGTTCGCGGAAATATCAGAAAAACTGCGATTTCCGGTAAAAAACCGGCTGGTCAAAAAACCTAATTAATTTTATATGATTGAAGAACTAAACAAAATCAACGATCAATCAGGCGAACTCAGCAATCCTGAGCCTGCAGTTGCTCCTGTTGAAGGCAAAAAAACTTCCGATAAAAAAAGCAAAGCTACCAGCAAAAAAGGTAAAAAGAAGAAAGAAGAAAAAAGAATAACTATCGGCAAAGCTTATATCAAGGCTACTTATAATAATACCATTGTTGCTTTGGCTGATCAAAGCGGTAATATAATCTCTTGGGCTAGCGCAGGAACTGCCGGATTCAAAGGACCAAAAAAATCAACACCATATGCAGCTCAAATAATAACAAAAATTGCCGTTGAAAAAGCAAAAACTTTCGGTTTGTCGGAAGTAAGCGTTTTCGTAAAGGGAGTTGGAACAGGTAGAGAATCTGCAATTAGGGCTTTGAATGCAAACGGCTTAAATATTAATTTAATCAAGGACGTAACTCCGATTCCACATAATGGATGCCGAGCCAAAAAACCAAGAAGGGTATAAACAAAATTATGAGTAAAAATCTTAGCCCAAAATGTAAATTATGTCGCCGAGAAGGAGAAAAGCTGATGTTAAAGGGTGAGCGTTGCGCTACTCCCAAATGCGCTTTAGTTAAAAAAAATTATCCGCCGGGACTTCATGGACCAAAGGGAAGAGGCAGACCGACCGGTTATAGCCTTCAGTTAAGAGAAAAACAAAAAGCAAAGAGAATTTACAATATTTTAGAGAAACAATTTGAAAATTCTTATAATAAAGCGATCAAAATGAAGGGCGATGTCGGAGAAAATTTGCTTGGATTGCTGGAAGCAAGGCTGGATAACGTGATCTATCGTTTAGGGTTAGCTGTTTCTCGCAGCCAAGCTAGAGAACTAGTAAGTCATGGTCATTTCTTGGTAAACAAAAAAAGGGTGAAAATTCCTTCTTATTTAGTGAAAACAGGAGAAATTATAACTATCAAGACCTCCAGCCAAAAGTCAAAGATTTTTTCTAATTTAAGCGAGAAGCTCAAAAAAAACAACCTACCAGGTTGGTTAAGCTTCAACACCCAAAATCTAGAAGCTAAAATATTAAATCTACCAAAAAAAGAAGATCTAGAAGCCAAGATTAACGTTCAGCTGATCATTGAGTTTTATTCAAGATAAATTAATTAATTAAAGGTCAACAGGGAATAATATTTATTTTCCCTTAAACCAGGTGAAAATATGCAACAAATCGCCTTGCCAAAAAAAATCGAATTTATAGAAGGCGAGAAGCCTAATCATAAACAAGTAATTATAGGGCCTTGCTATCCTGGTTATGGCGCCACATTAGGCAATGCTTTAAGAAGAGTAATGCTATCGTCCTTGCCTGGAGCAGCGGTGGTAGGTGTAAAAATCAAAGGAGCCAGCCATGAATTTATGACTCTCCCTCACATTAAAGAAGATATGCTCCAGATTGTTTTATCTTTAAAAAGACTCCGTTTAAAAATTCATGGAAATGAAGAAGTTGTTAAACTCGAGTTATCAGTTCATGGAGAAAAAGAGGTAACCGCAAAAGATATTATCAAAAATAGCCAAGCAGAAATAATAAATCCTGATTTAACAATCGCCCACATTACTGATATGGCTGGTAGTTTAGTAATGGAAATTTTTGCTACAAGAGGCAGGGGATATGAAACGAACGAAAGTCGTGAAAACCAAAAAAATGAACTAGGCTATATCGAAATAGACTCAATATATTCTCCGGTGTTAGCGGTTGGCATAAAAATAGAAAATGTCAGAGTTGGGAAAATGACGAATTGGGATAAATTAATAATGGATATTATCACAGACGGAACAATAACTCCTGAATACGCTTTTAGTGAAACAAACGATATTTTAATTAAGCAGTTTGTTTCTTTGGAAGAAATCTTAAAAGAAGCTAATGATGAGAAAATAGACGACTCCCAACCAACAGAAGAAACTGTTGAAATAACCGAAAAAACCGAAAGTAAAGGCGAAGAAATAACCCATGTCAATGATGAAGTCGAAAAGAAAAAACGAGGCAGGCCAAAAAAGTCATAAATAAAAACAATCTTTATATGAGACACAGAAAAAAAAGCACAACTCTCGATCGACAAAAGGCACCACGTAAGGCAATGCTGAATAATCTAGCAGCTAGTGTTATTTTATATGAAAAAGTGACAACCACCAAAGCTAAAGCAAAGGCAGTGAAGCCGTTGGTTGAGAAAATTATTACCCTATCAAAAAAGAACGACCTTACTGCAAAAAAAGCCGTAATTTCCATGTTGGCTCAAAAGAATGCTGTTAAAAAAACTTTTGAAGTCTTGAATAAAAGATATGCGAAAAAAATCGGTGGCTATACCAGGATTACCAAATTAGGCACAAGGCAAGGCGATGGAGCTGAAATCGCTCAAATAGAATTAGTTTAAAATTATGGAAAAAAACAAGTTAAACATTCATAAAATAGACGCTGAAGGGAAATCGCTAGGCAGGCTGGCGACTCAAATTTCTATTTTATTAAGAGGCAAACAGAATCCTGAGTATTTGCCAAATGTAGACCAGGGACAAATAGTCCATGTGATAAATGCTTCTAAATTAAAAATCGGCATTAAAAAATCTATTCAGAAAAATTACTTTCATTTTTCTGGACATCCTGGTGGCTTAAAGAAAACCAAGCTGGGTGATTTAAATATTAAAAAACCGACTGAGGCGCTTTATCGAGCGGTCAAACAAATGCTCGCGCCCAACAAGATGAGAAAAATATTTTTGCAACGTTTAATTATAAAAAGTTAATCAATTTTATGAAAGCAGAGGATAAAAATATCAAACCCACCGAAGAAATTGCAAAATTCAAAGGCAAATATTTATCGGCTACCGGCAGAAGAAAAACTGCTGTTGCCAGAGTCAGGTTATATAAAAACGGCAACGGAACAATTAATATCAACGGTAAAGATATAAATGAATATTTCACAATTGATATAAGAAGCGCTGTTTTTCAACCATTAAAACAAACCAGTCATACCAAGGATGTTAACTTGTCAATTTTTGTTAATGGTGGAGGAAAAATTGCTCAAGCTGAAGCCTGCAGGCATGCAATTTGCCAAATTCTATTAAAAACTGAAGAAGATATAAGACCGACCTTGAAAGCCAAGGGTTGGCTGACCAGAGATGCGAGAAAGAAAGAAAGAAAGAAACCTGGTTTAAAAAAAGCGAGAAGAGCGCCACAATGGAGTAAGCGTTAAAAAATAAATTTATTATAAAACCACTGTTAAAATGCAGTGGTTTTATGGTATAATAAAAATGCTGTTTTAAGCAATTTTTATGCCTGAAAAAATCAACAATATAGCGCGTAATACATCTTTTTTTACTTTTGCTTTGATTTTGCAAAAAATTATTTCATTTACCTACTTCACCTTAATAGCACGCACGTTAGGACCTGAAGATCTTGGTAAATATTATTTTGCCATTTCCTTTGCCGCTCTCTTTAGTGTTTTTATTGATTTTGGATTAAGCAATGCTTTAACCCGTGAGATTCCCAAAAAAAATAAATCTGCCAGCCAACTATTATCCAACTCTCTGCTGATAAAAGCATTATTTTCTTTCATAACCATTATTGTAGTATTTTTGATTGTTAACGTCGGCGATTACTCGGATTTAATAAAAACTTTGATCTATTTTTCTTTGATTTGCGTTATTCTTGATTCTTTCAGCTCAACTTTCTTTGCCGTTACCAGGGGATTCCACAATTTATTATACGAAAGCATTGCCTCGGTTATTTTTCAATTAATCGTGCTGATATTTGGTTTAGTCGTTATAAATCAACAGCTTGGTTTAATTTGGCTGATCGGCTCCCTGATAAGCGCTAGCACCTTTAATTTCTTTTTTTCTTTATCAGTTCTAAAAATTAAATGGAAGCTTAAATTAACCTTCGGTTTAGATAAAAAAATATTGACTTATCTGCTCGCCTTATCACTGCCATTTGCTTTATACGCGATTTATCAGCGCTTTTACGCTTACTTTGACACTGTTCTACTTTCTCATCTTGCCACGGATCGCGATGTTGGCATTTACCAAATTGCTTTCAAGATTGTGAATGCATTGCAATTCTTGCCGCTAGCTTTCACCGCCTCTCTTTATCCGGCCATGAGCTCATATTGGCAAAACAATCGAGAACAGCTGGCAATTACCTTTGAACGCTCGATTAAATACCTGTTAATTATTGTTTTGCCAATTTCTGCCGGAATTTTAATTTTAGCTGACAAGATAATTTTACTTTTCAAAGAAGGTTTTAGCGATGCTGTTATTCCCTTGCAACTTAATATGGTGGCTTTAATTTTTATTTTTTTAAATTATCCAGTCGGTTCTCTTCTCAACGCCTGCGATCGGCAAAAAACTAATACAAAAAACATGTTTATCACCTTGATAGCCAGCATAATTTTAAATATTATTTTAATACCTCAGGCCAAATCAGTTGGCGCCAGCTTAACGGTTGTCTTTAGCAATGCATTAATGCTTATTCTCGGTTTGACCTACGTTCCTCAAATTATAAAATATAGCAGCAAAAGTATTATTTTAATTTTTTTAAAAACATTAACAGCTAGTATACTGATGGCTCTATCTGTTTGGTTGCTCAAAAGCCAACTATCAATTTTCTTGGTGACGATTATCGGCGCCTTTATCTACTTCTTGCTGCTTTTTTTCCTAGGAGGAATCAAGAAAGACGATGTTGTCAGCATTTGGCGTACCTTTTCCAAAAAACAAAACTAATTGATTTTATTTATGAAAACTTTACTCTTCACTTTGGAATATCCACCTTTCAGGGGCGGAGTGGCGAATTATTACGGTAACTTGGTTAGCTATTGGAAGTCATACTTACAACTTAAACACCCGAAACAAAATATTATTCGCTCTGAAGCATTAGATGACAATATCTCGGTTCTTGACAATAACAAAGGTGAATTAATAAGCAATTATCTTCCTTTTTTCCGCTGGCTGCCAGCTATCAGGGAATTAAACGATCGTATTAAGAGGCACAAAATAGAATATGTGCTGGTTGGTCATGTCTTGCCTTTAGGGACGGTAGCTTTCTTGCTAAAAAAATATTATCACTTTCGAGGAAAAGAAATCAACTACTCGGTATTTTTCCATGGCATGGATCTAAGCTTCGCTTTCAGATACTGGCTGAAGCGCCAGATCGCCAAACAAGTCATTAAATCAGCCGATAGCCTAATTTGCACCAATTACTATGTGGCTAATCTTTTAAGAAACGTCTTGAGCAATAATTACTGGCACAAAATCCAAGTTGTCAACCCGGGAGTTGACAACTTGGTGGTAATGCTCGAAGATTCAACTATCAATAAAATCAAACAGGAATATCGGTTAGTTAATAAATTAGTTATGTTCAGCCTGGGACGATTAGTTAAAAGAAAAGGCTTTGATATGGTGATTGAAGCTCTGCCTCAAGCCAACAAGACGGTTCCCAATTTGGTGTATGTTATCGCCGGCGCCGGCCCGGATGAATTATATTTAAAGAATTTAGCTAAAGAAAAAAAAGTTGAAAATGTGATTTTTCTGGGAGAAATAAGCGAACGCGATAAATGGGTTTGGTTTGATATCTGCGATTTTTTTATCATGACTTCGCGCGACATCAACGGTGATTTCGAAGGCTTCGGCATAGTATATCTTGAAGCCAATCTTCTAGGAAAACCTGTTATTGCCGGATCATCAGGCGGAGTTAACGACGCGGTAGTTAACGGATATAACGGCATTACTGTAAATTCAGAAGATAGCCACAGCATTGCCAAGGGGATTATTAGATTTGCGGAAAACAATGAATGGAGAAAAAAATTAGGCCTTCAAGGAAAAGAAAGAGTACGAAACGAATTTAATTGGGAAAAACAAATTGATAAAATCTACAAAATTATTGAAAGAAAATCTTTATGATATCAATTATTATTCCGGTTTTTAACCAAGCAAAAAAACTAGACAATTGTCTTAAATCAATAAAAAATCAAATTTATAACAACTACCAAATTATAATCGTTAATGATGGCTCAACTGATAATATTGGCGAGATTGTAAAAAAACACCTGGACTATTTCAATTTTCGTCTAAAAATAATTGATCAAAAAAATCAAGGATCTAATAACGCTAGAAATAGGGGTGCTAAATCAGCCCAAGGAGAATTCTTGCTTTTTTGCGATGCAGACATAGAACTTTACCCAAAGATGCTGGAAAAAATGCACCAAGCGCTAGAGACAAACCACAATGCTAGTTATGCATATTGTTCTTTTTTTTGGGGTAACAAAAAATTTGGTTTAAACTCTTTCGACCCTGATAAGCTGAAACAAATGCCTTACATCCATACCACCTCTCTGATCAGACGCGAGCATTTTCCATATTTTGATACATCGATAAAAAGATTCCAAGATTGGGATCTGTGGTTGACAATGCTTGAACAAGGAAGAAGCGGCGTCTGGGTAAACGAATTTTTATTTAAAGTAGCCACCGGAGGAACTATCAGTAACTGGCTGCCATCGTTTTTTTATAAATTTTTTCCTTTTCTGCCTTCGGTGAAAAAATATCACGAATCAGTTCAAATTATTAAAGAAAAACATGGAATTTAGAAAATTTTTTTCTAAAAAATATTTTTTTTTAACGATTCTTGGACTTCTCTTTATCCTTGCTGGTTGTCGAGCTCAAGATCGCTCCTCAACTTCAGAACTTAAAAAAGTATTTATTAAAAACCAATATTTTTTAGTAGAAATAGCTGACTCACCGAATGAACAGAAAATCGGTTTAAGCGAGCGAGCAAACCTACCATTAAATACGGGCATGCTGTTTGTTTTTCCTGACAAAAAAAATCGATCTTTTTGGATGAAAAAAATGAAATTTCCGATAGATATTATCTGGATTAAAGACAATGAAATTGTGAAGATAGACAAAAATCTGACCCCAGAAGGAGATCTTCCAGAATCAACCTATACCTCCAATTCACTGGTTGACCTAGTACTTGAAATTAACGGTGGTTTATCAGATAAATATAAATTTAAAATAGGTGATAAGGTAGCAATTGAATAAAAAAAGGGCGCCCTTAGGGGCACCCCGAAGTTATCAAGCGAATTCGCCAAGGCTTGATACCCATGGCTAAAGTTTTTTTAATAATCTCTTGGTTTTCTCTAGCTTCGTCCAGAAACTTTAAAATATCAACCTTTAATCCAAAAATACCATAAACCAATTCCTCGACAGCATAGAGTTGTAATACGTTGGCATAAATCGCCTTGCCTTCCTTAAATAAACTCAGCATTTTTTTCTGCTCTTGGCTAAGCCCAAAAAAAGCCAAGAAACAACAAAAGCGATATTCAAAAAGTCCCATTTTACCCTCCTGCGATTATTTTTAAAAAATATAGCATTAAATCTTAAAAATGCCAATACTTGACTGGAAAAAAATTAGGCTAATATTCCTAATCATAATATTAATTGAACTACTTTCATACGTTGGGTACTTTTTTACGATTATAAATCAACTTTTATTTTTTATAATAGCGATATTGTTTTTTTTGATTTGTTTAAAAAAAATAGAATATGGATTACTCATTATTTTTGCTGAATTATTCATCGGCTCAAAAGGCTATTTATTCTATTTTGAAAATGATAATTTCTTCATCTCCATTCGGATAGCTTGTTTTTTAATTTTTGCAATACTATGGTTAGGAAAAAATGTCGTTAATCTTTCAGCTTTTAAATTATTTTTCACTTCACTCAAAACTAGTAAATATTTCTATTATTATCTTGTTTTATTTTTATCTATAAGCTGGGGTGTTATTAACGGTTTGCTAAACTATAACGGATTTAACAATATTTTTTTTGATGCTAACGGCTGGCTGTTTTTCTTTTTATTACTGCCGGCTTACCAGTTATTACACAACAAAAAAACTCAAACCGATTTTGCCAATTTATTCCTAGCGGCTCTGGGTTGGTTGGTGCTAAAAACTTTTCTCCTGTTGTTTATATTTTCGCATGATGCTAATGGATTCTTTTCTTATTTTATTTACCGTTGGGTCAGGGAGAGCGGAGTAGGGGAGATAACTCAAATTACCCATGGTTTCTACCGAATTTTTATCCAGTCGCAAATTTTTCTAATTTTTGCCTTTTTTCTATCCCTTTTTAAAGCAATTAATGATTTAGAAATTAGTTGGACAAAAAATATCAATCGAAATTTTTTATTTGGTCTTGTGTTTGCTTCTAGTTGTTTGGCGGTTTTGCTGATTAGTTTTTCCCGTAGTTTTTGGCTCGGTCTAATAGGCGCTATTTTTGCGGTATTTATATTCTTTATATCCAAGAATAATTATCGCCAGCAGATATTAAAAATTGTTATTCTCACTTTATCTATTTTTTCCATCGGTCTTTTTTTATTGATCTTTACTGTTAAATTTCCCTATCCAAAGACCAATCTGGATATTAACGCCGGTTATTTGCTGCAGCAAAGAGCGACTCAATTCTCGGATGAGGCCGGTGCTGCCTCTCGTTGGCAACTCCTACCACCTTTGCTGAAAAAAAATCTACAAAACCCGATTTTAGGGCATGGTTTTGGATCTACCGTCAGTTACCAAACGCGAGATCCTAGAATATTAGAGAATAATCCAAGCGGATTTTATACTACTTACTCATTTGAATGGGGCTGGTTAGACATCTGGCTAAAACTCGGCTTAATCGGTTTATTGTCTTATCTTGCCTTATGTTGCAAAATTATCTACGATTATTTAAAATCTGGTTGGCAAGATGGCAACTGGTTTTATTTATCGCTTGGATTTAGTCTTTTAGCTGTTGTCGGTATCCACAATTTCAGCCCTTATCTAAACCACCCGCTTGGAATCAGTTGTTTGATTTTATTAACTATTTTTTTAGAAAAACCAGTAAACAGACTATAAAAGTTATCCCCAAAAAAAGCTTGCTTTTATTTCTCCGTTTGTGTATATTTTATGTTATGTAAAATAAACAATTATAATAAATATGACAGAGCAAATAATATCCCAGGAAGGATATGAAAAATTAAAAAAAGAATTAGATCATTTAACAAAAGTTAAACGCCTAGAAATCGCTCAGAGGATAGAAAGAGCTAAGGAGCTTGGAGATTTAAGCGAAAACGCCGAGTACGCTGAAGCCAAAGAAGAGCAGGCTTTCAATGAAGGCAGAGTTATAGAAATAGCTTCAATCCTAAAAAACGTAACAATCGTCGGCCAAACAAACGGTCATGAAATAGGCATGGGTTCTACGATTATGGTAAAAAGCAACGGTGTTGAAAAAACTTATACCATAGTCAGCTTCAACGAAGCTGACCCAGGTTCCGGCAAAATATCGAACGAATCTCCATTGGGGCTAGCTTTTCTTGGTAGGAAAAAGGGGGATAAGGTAAATATTAACACCCCCAGAGGCATAGTGGAATACCAAATACTAAAAATTGAATAATATACAATTTAAAGGATAAAAGGACGGTTATACGACCGCCTTTTTATTTTTATTTTATTGTTTATATCTTTGACTTTATAGCCAAAATAGGCTAAAATAATACCAGATTACCTAATATTAAAATTTGACTAAATAATGGAAAAAAATACTAACGAACGCCAAGAGCGTCTAAAAAAACTATCACTGCTAAGGGCAAAGAGGATTGACCCCTATCCTGCCAGCACATCGCGCGATTATTTGATTGGAAAAGTAATATCTGATTTTGAAAGTCTGGTTGACGCCAAAGAAATAACAATCGCTGGCAGGTTGCGCAATCTCCGTTCTCATGGAAATCTTTATTTTGTTGATTTGCATGACGATACGGGAAAAATTCAACTTGCCCTTTCCAAAAAAACGGTTGGCGCTGAGGATTTTAAAACATTTGCTGATTTAATTGATGTCGGCGATTTTATTGAGGCTAATGGAACTTGCTTTGTTACTCATCGCGGAGAAAAAAGTTTAAATGTTAAAACTTGGAAAATATTGGCCAAAGCTATTAAACCATTGCCTGAGAAATGGCATGGACTCCAAGACGAAGAAGAAAAATTAAGAAAAAGATACTTAGATATATTATTCAACCAAGAGGTAAAAGAAATGTTTATCAAGCGAGCTAAGTTCTGGCAAGCTATTCGCGAATTTCTTATCGAACAAGGATTTCTCGAGGTTGAAACTCCGATTTTAGAAAATTCTACCGGCGGAGCTGATGCCAAACCATTTATCACCCATCATAACGCGCTTAATCTTGATGTTTTTTTACGAATTTCCATGGGCGAATTATGGCAAAAAAGGCTGATGGTCGCAGGCTTTGAAAAAACTTTTGAAATCGGTCGGCAATTCAGAAACGAAGGCATGGATTCGGAACACTTGCAAGACTATACGCAAATGGAGTTTTATTGGGCTTACGCTGATTACCGCTCGGGGATGAAATTGGTTCAAGATTTGTTCAAGCACGTAGCTCAAGAAACTTTTGGCACGATGCAATTTAACATCGGAAAATTCCAAGTTGATCTTGATCAAGACTGGAAAGAATATGATTATTGCGCCACTATCAAACAATATACCGGAGCTGATATTCTTTCAGCAGACCTATCAACTATTGAGGCCAAACTGCGAGATCTGAAAATTGAATATGATAGCAAGGGATTCAATCTAACGCGAGGTATTGATAATCTTTGGAAATATTGCCGCAAGCAGTTATCGGGACCGGGATTTTTGATTAACGAGCCTTTGGCCGTATCTCCTTTGGCTAAAAAATTGACGACCAACCAAAGCTTAACACAACGATTTCATGTTATCATTGCCGGATCAGAATTAGGCAACGGTTATAGCGAACTTAACGACCCGGAAGACCAAGCCAACCGTTTTCAACAACAAGCCGAACTTCGTGAAGCGGGCGACGAGGAAGCTCAAATGAACGACCGAGATTTCGTGGAGGCATTAGAATACGGCATGCCGCCGGTCTGCGGTTTCGGGATGTCAGAACGAGTATTTGCTTTTTTGATGAATAAAAACATCAGAGAATGCCAAATATTCCCCCTAATGAAACCAAAAAATTAATATGAAAAAAGTAGTGGTTTTTGGCACATTTGATTTGCTGCACCAAGGTCATAAATTTTTTTTAACTCAAGCAAAAAAATATGGTGATTGCTTGGTGGTGATGGTCGCTCGCGACCGAACAGTAAAATTGCTATAAGCCAAGTTGCCAACGATCAAAGAATATGAACGAGTAAAACAAGTCAAAGACACTCTAATTCCTAACGATGTTGTTCTCGGTAATTTGTCTAACAAGTTTTTCGTTATCGCAAAATTTCGTCCAGATATAATCTGTCTCGGCTATGATCGGTATTTTTTTACTCACAAACTCGAAAGAAAATTGAAAGAATTAGAACTGGCAGACACTAAGATTATTCGACTTAAGCCTTACAAGCCCGCAATTTATAAATCATCAATATTAAAGGCTAATATAATACAATAATATGATAGATTTAAAATTTATCCGCAATAATAAAGAACTAGTTCAGCAAAATTGTCTTAATCGTCTGGCAAAAATCAATATTGATGAAGTTCTTGAACTTGACCAAAAAATCAGAGATCAAGAAACAAAAATTGAAAAGTTAAGAGCCGAACGCAACGCACAATCCAGGACCAAACCCTCGCCGGATGTGATACAATCGATGAAAAGACTAGGTGATGAAATATTAAAACTCGAAGCTGATTTAATAGTTCCTGCAAGTGAGTTAAAATGTTTATTGCTGGCGATTCCGAATTTAACTCATCCTGAAGTTAAAATCAGCCAAGACGAAAACGATAATCCGGTAATCTTTACCTATGGACAACCGACTAAATTTGACTTTCCACCGCTTGACCATGTGGAAATCGCCGAAAAATTGGATTTAATTGACTTCGACCGAGCGACCAAGGTAAGCGGAGCAAAATTTTACTATTTTAAAAATGATCTAGCATTATTGGAATTTGCCCTGATCCAATACGCCTTGGCTATAGCAGTCAAGCGAGGATTTGTGCCGATGACTACTCCTGATTTGGCACAAAAAAAAATATTAGAAGGGCTGGGATTCAATCCCAGAGGCGAAGCTACCCAGATCTATAACCTGGAAAATACCGACTTGAGCCTGATCGGTACCGCTGAAATTACATTAGGCGGGTATCATTCAGACGAAATATTAGCAGAAGAAGAGTTGCCTAAAAAATACGTAGCAGTATCTCATTGTTTTCGCACTGAAGCAGGTGCTTACTCCAAATTTTCCAAAGGAATCTTCCGAGTCCATCAGTTTACCAAAATAGAAATGTTTCAATACACCACACCGGAAAATTCCGAACAAGCGCACCAAGAAATTTTAGAAATTGAAAAAGAAATTTTTATGGGACTGAATATTCCATTCAGAGTAGTCGATCATTGTACGGCAGATCTGGGCTGTCCCTCTTATCGGACTTATGATCTGGAAGCCTGGATGCCAGGAAAGCCCAACAAAGAAGGTGATTTGGGCGATTGGGCTGAAATAACCTCAACTTCAAATTGCACCGATTATCAAGCTAGAGGGCTAAATATAAAATACAAAACCAAAGCGGGCAAGAAGGATTACCTCCATACCTTGAACGGTACAGCAATTGCCGTCACCAGAGCTTTAATTGCAATAATAGAAAATTTCCAGCAAGCTGGTGGTTCAATTATAATCCCAGAAATACTAAAGAAGTATTTGCCTGAAAATACTATCTTCATAAAAAGATCCTCTTAAATACCATAAAATGTTTGAACGTACAAGAAATCTACAACTTAGCCCAATCAAACAAATTGAGCTTAGGGCTGCTTGTTATACCAATGTTATTTCATTAGCTCAAGGAATTCCCAGTTTTGATACTCCCAATTGTATTAAAAAAAGGGCAGAAAACGCTCTGAAAAGGGGAGTCGTGGCAAAATACTCTCTTTCACCCGGCTTGCCAGAATTAAGAGAATTGATAGAGCTTTCACTTGCGAAAGAAAACATCTATTATGATTGGCGCCAGGAGATTATTGTCACTGCCGGATCGATTGAAGCTATTACCGCTGGTCTGCTGACGATTACCGTTCCGGGAGACGAGGTGATTATCCCTAATCCAACTTATGCCAGCTATCAGGAAATAATTAAATTAGCTGGTTGTCAGCCGATTTTTTGCCCTTTAAACGAAAACGATAATTGGTCATTTAATCTGGAAAGTCTATCAAATAAAATCAGCTCAAAAACCAAGGCAATTATTATCGCCAACCCCAACAACCCGACCGGTACTGTCTTTTCTCGCGAGCAGCTAATCAAACTTGGTGATCTGGCGATAACCCACAATTTTATCATTATAACCGATGAAGTTTACAAAGATTTTATTTTTGGCCAGAATGTTTTCTTTTCTTTAGCTGAAATGCCCAAATATCGACAAAACTTAATTCGTGTTTTTTCTTTTTCCAAAGCCTATGCTATGACCGGATGGCGGGTCGGCTACCTTGCCAGCGATCAAGCCATCATTTCAGAAATCTTAAAAATTCATGATGCTCTGGTTACTTGCGCGCCTGTTATATCGCAATATGCTGCCATGGGAGCTTTGGAAATGGGCGATGATGAAATAGTTAAATTTAAAAAAATTTATCAAAAAAGGAAACAGTTAATTTGCCAACTGCTTGATCAACAAAAAGATTTTTTTACCTATTCCGAACCTCAGGGAGCTTATTTTGTTTTTCCCAGATTCCTCAAGCCAAATCTATCTTCATGGGATTTATGCCTTGATTTGATAGAAAAAATACAAGTAGCTCTGGTCCACGGATCCGCTTTCGGACCCAATGGCGAAGCTCATTTAAGGTTTAATTTCGGTCGGTCGGAAAAAGACATTACTGAAGCTATGGCCAGAATGAAAATATATTTTCAAAAAAACTCATGAAGAAAGTAGTAAAATTTTTCGTAAAACATTACTTGCGCTTACTAAGTAAAGCTCTTATTTTTATCCATCGTCCATTTGTTATCGCTATTGCCGGCAGTACCAATAAAACATTTGCCAAGGAAGCCATCAACCGTAATTTGCACTCCTTGAAATATGTAGTTCGTTCAAACCCCAAGAGTTTTAATACTGAATTCGGCTTGCCTTTAGCGATTTTAAACCTGCCCAGCGGTTACGGTTCCATATCGGCTTGGATAAAAATCATGTTTGAGGCAACCGGCAGATTGTTTAATACAAATTTCCCCAAATTGCTAGTGTTAGAGTTTGGAGTGTCTTTTGCCGGTGATATGAAATACTTACTTTCGATTGTCAGGCCAAATATAGCGATTATAACTGAAATTACTCAGAGATACCTGGAAAGTTTTAATGATATCGATGAATTAATAGACGAATATCGTCTATTATGCCGTACTGTTAATAAAAAGAACTATTTATTGCTAAACTACGATAATATTTGGATAAGGGAATTGTCCGCTGATTCACCATCTCAAGTCTTATATTTCGGGTTAGACAAAACATATCAAGGTTTAACCAACAACTGGTGGCAAGGAGAGATTAATGAAAAATCCAACAACGGACAAAAAATTTCCATAAAACACGCCGGCAAGACTCAATTGATATCCATTAAGGGGCACGGAGCGCACCATGTTTACGCACAAACCATATCTTCTATAGTCGTTGATATTGTAATTAATAATTTTTCCAACTTAAACGAATCGCAATCATGATAAGCTCAACGAAAAAATATAAAATAAACAGCTCCAAAAGCTCGAGATTTAATTACTATCGCAAGGATTACCATAACCCGCTTTTTCCACGTAATAAAAAAAATATATCTGGTTTTTCAGCAAATCTCAATTGGAAAATTAAGCTCATTATATTTATCTTAATCATATTTTCTGGCACAACCTTTTACTGGCTGTTCTTTTCTGATTATTTTGAAATAAAATACATAAATATTAGCGGAACAAAAAAAATTAGCTTACAAGAAATAAACGATTTAGCTTGGAATCAAACCCAAATAAATTTCTTGCTGTTGCTTCCGCAAAAAAATCTAATATCTTTCAATAAAAATCAGTTAAACCAAAAGATTCTTTCCGTTTATAATCTAAAAAATTTGGAAATTAAAAAAAAACTTCCCGGTACAATAAATGTCAAGTTAACAGAGAAAGATAATTTTGCTGTTTGGCAAGAGGGGAGTAACTTATTTTTCATTGACAGTGAAGGAGCGATAATCGACACTCTGCTTCCAAACGAGCTCGCCAGCACCACCTATCCGCTTATTTTCAATCGAGGCGATGCCAGGATTAAAGACAGGCAAGTAGAGCTTGGCAAAGAGGCTCTATATTACATCAATACTCTTAACAATCAATTTAAAATTTATGCCGGTAAAATGGATATCAATAGGTTCGTGATTGATAATGAAGAAGGCGTAGTAAAAATTAATTTAAAACAAGGGCCAGAATTGATATTCAATACAAAAACTGAAATCGAACGTCAATTAACCAGATTAAACGCCTTAATCAGCGAAACGTTCCACGACGATATAAGCAAGATTCTGTATATAAATTTAAAATACGGCGATAAGATTTACTATCAATAATATTTTACGACGCATAACGCTTTTTCAACTATCTGTATTAAAGCAATTACCTTAAAGAATAAGTAGGGCTAATCAACAGACATACTAGGCACGGAATAAGCGCTGTTGACGATGAGTTTGAGACTTAAACAGCAATTCAGCGATTATATTACAAACCTGTTTGAAATATCTTATCAAAAAGCATATAATTAAGATATAAAATAAAAAACATATGGCAACTGACATGGAGAAAACATTCAAGGCAGTATTTGTTTTTGGAATAATAATTTTTTGTTTATTAATTATTGGATTATTTTTAATAGTGTTAAAGATAATCCTGATCTTTAATCAAGAAATCAATATCATGGGAATGATAATAACCAACAACTGAAAGGATTTGACGATATATTAAGTGTCGTATAAGTTATATTGTGCGACACATAAGCCGTTCTATTAGCCTCCTTCTCAATTAGCTGATAATAAAAAAACTCTTTTCGGAGTTTTTTTATTATATGATTTGCTATCTTATTATTAAGGCAAATAATTCATCGGATCAACGGGAATGCCATTCAATCTAACTTCAAAATGTAAATGGGGTCCGGTGGTTAAACCGCCAGCTCCGGGGGTGCCTGGCAATCCTCCGCTTGCACCGATAACTTGGCCTTGCATTACATATTCGTCCTCAGCTACATTAATTCTAGAAACATGACCATACACTGTTGCCAGTCCGTCACCGTGAATAATCATAATATAACTATAACCCCTGCCTCCGTCCTTGGCTCGCGCCACATAGCCAGAAGCAGCTGACCTGATGGGCGATCCCTGGGCGGCTCTAATATCAATTCCCGGGTGCTCGAAGATATAACGATAAGGATAATCGGGATCATGAAAAGTGGAGGTAACTACATTTTTAGAAACCGGCCAAATAAGCCCCGAATCATTGAATTGCAGGGTCTGGCCATGCATCTGCGCGATCCTTTCTCTTACCGCCTTTTCCATGTTAAATATTTCTGCCGAGGCCTGTTCTTGTTCTTGTTTAGCCGCTTGCAATAACCGCTGGTATTCCCGTTCTGAATCTTTGGTTTGGACCAATAAATAAGACTTGTTATCACTCTCTTCTTTCAAAGTGGTTTTCTTATTCTCCATTTCTTTTTGCAATAATTCCAATTTATTTTTTTGCTCGGACAGCGAGATGTTTTCTTTTTCCAAGTTTTCTTTCAGCGCTTTCATATCATCCAAGCTCTTGCCTACCTCTTTATTAACTTGGCTCAAATGCTTCAATTGATCAACATATTCGGCAAATGAATTATTCAAAAGAAAAATTTCAATTTCTGACCGGCCATCCTGCTTATAAATCAAACGAAGAATATTGGCGATATGTTCTTTTTCTCTCTCAATCTGCTGTTCTTTGCTTTTTATTTCCAAATTAACCTTGGATACCTCTAAATCAGTACGATCAATGTCGATCTTAACCGTTTCTATATCCAACTCCGCTTTGGCGATACGATTGTCCAGAATCGCCAACTGATTATTCAAACTAGCCTTTTCCTGTTGTTTGGACTTGATGGAACGGGAATAAACCTCCTGTTGTTCTTGAATTTTTTTCAGTTGATCGCGCCGCTCTTGAATGCGGGCGTTTATTTCTTTAATTTCAGCGTTATCTTCTTCGCTATATTGAGCCATAACAAAAAAATTAGAAGACCCCCACGCCATTCCTGAAAATAATATTAAAACGATTAAACGGTATAGTTTTGTAACCATACTTTAATTATAACATATTTGCCATAAAATAAAACACCTTGAATCATTAAGGTGGTCTTACTCCTGATTAAGGTGTTCTAATTTTTACTGTCTATTTTTTCAATTGCCGATCTAATTCTCTTAATGCTTGTGATTTTACCCAAGACTTCTGCTACTTCAAACGGTCCGGGACTGGCTTGAAGTCCTGTAAGCGCTACTCTCATCGGCCAGAGAAAATCCCCTACTTTTTCTTCCTTGGCTTTAAGGTAGTTTATGATCAGCTGTTCCAAATAGCCCTTGCGCCATTCTTTATCTTCAAGTTTTTCCAGCTGATTTAATAATATATTCAAGTTTTCCGCAATCTTCTCTTTGGATAATTTTTTCCAGATTAACAAATCTGACTCATATTCTGGTTGGTCAACGAAATAAAATTTGGTTAACTCCCCTATCTCGTTTAATTTTTTCAACCTTTCTTGCACCGTGGCAACGACCGCTTGGAGAAAAACCTTGTCAATTTCTTGTCCAGTTTTTTTGACTTGATATCGCGAAGTACCGTTTGGTTGGATAAATCCGGCATCAAAGAAAAAAGGCAAGCACAAATCGGCCAATTCAGATAACGATTTTTTTCTGATATACAAACCATTAAAATAATCTAATTTTTCAATATCAAATATTCCCGGACTGGCGCCCAAATCCTGGTATCGAAAATCGGCAATCATTTCTTGGAGCGACAAAATTTCACGATCATCCCTGGGATGCCAACCCTGCAAGACGCTAAAATTCAATAACGCTTCAGGCAAATAACCTTTTTCCCGATAATCTTCAACGGCTACATCGCCTTGGCGCTTGCTTAATTTGCCACCGCCTTTATTTAACGACAAAGCCATATGAATAAATTTCGGATGATCCCAACCGAATGCCTGATAAAGCAAAATATTTTTGGGAAACGATGGTATCCACTCCTCTCCTCTAATTACATGGCTGATTTCCATCAAATGATCGTCAACTACGTTAGCGAACTGATAAGTCGGCATACCATCTGTCTTAACCAAAACTTGGTCGTCTAAATCATGGCAACTAAATTTGATCTGACCACGAAGCTCATCCGTGACAACAATATCGCCTTCCAGAAGCATTTTCTGCCTGATAACATATCGCTCGCCCATAGCAAGTTTCTGCCTTATTTCGTCAGCTGACAGTTGGCGGCAAGCGCGATCGTAACGCGGCGGCATTTTATTGGCTTGTTGTTCTTGACGCATTTGTTCCAACCTTTCAGTCGAACAAAAACAACGGTAAGCCTGTCCTGATGTTAATATTTTTTCCGCGTATTGGTCATAAATCTGCCGGCGCTGACTTTGAATATACGGTCCGAAATCACCGCCCATGTGCGGACCTTCGTCAAAATTGATTCCTAACCAGTTAAGAATATCAATAAATCTCTCCACTGCTCCCGACACTTCCCTCTTCTGATCCGTATCTTCGATCCGTAATATTATTTTTCCGCCTAAACTCTTGGCAATAAGATAGTCAAATAAAACAATTCTTAAACCGCCGATATGCAGAAAGCCAGTGGGTGAAGGCGCAAAACGCGTCCTAATCTTTGGCATATATTAATAACTTAAATAATAAAAATAAAGGTTAGCCAACAATGATATAACTAGTAAAATAATCAGAACTATTAACCAAGCGGTCAGTTGTTGGTTTCTCTCAGCTAAATTTTCACGTTCTTTTTTTAATAATAAATCAGTAAAATCGTTGATCAAATAAATAAATTTTTTTATTTTAAATTTCATATCAATCGGATTGATTATTTATAAGCTGATTAAATTTTTGTAAAAAAATTTTATAACCATTTCTTCTCCTTTTCGCGGTAATTTGCAGGAATTTACTGGCTGGAATCCATTGCCAGGAAACAAAATCCCAAAAGTTTATTTTTATTTCTTCGTCTTGTCCGAAATATTCAGCTATGATTAAATTTTGGCGCTGGCCTTTATGACCGCTGTGCCTGGTTGTTCGATTGTTATCAGTGCTCTTATCAAATTCATATTGCCATAAATTGTTAAAACTGGCAACCAGTTTAAACTTTTTATTGCCTATCTCTTCTCGCAACTCCCTTTGTCCTGCTACCGCTGCATCTTCACCGTCCAAACCGCCTTGAGGCAATTGCCAGTGGCCGGGCTCATCGCTCCGTTCAGCGATGAATATTTCCGGTTCGGTGGCTGTATTCCGATAAAGCAGACAAGCAACGTTCTTGCGATAAAACCAAGGTAAAACGAACTTCCAAAACAAAAACTTAACAGGAAAAACCACTACCGCCCTGATTATCCGTCGCCAACGCCAAGGTTGTTGATAGAGGCGCCATAGCCACTCCAAACCGATAATTCGCAAACCCCAAGGAGCTCGTGGCAGTTTGCCGGTCAAAAAATCAAAAGCTCCCCCCACTCCTACCGCCAGTTTGGCTGACTGAATCTTGGACAGATTATGATAAAGGAATTTTTCTTGATATGGCGACCCCAAAGTGGAAAAAATTATTTCCGGACTAAATTCATTGACCTCGGTTAAATCGGTTTTGATCTGATTTTGGGGTAAATCAACAACCTTTATCTGAATAGCTGGATATATTTTTTTCAGAGCGTTAGCGATATCAATGCCGGTTGACAAGCCGTCTTGGCGATTGAAAACTGCCAATTTAATATTTTTTTCTACTGCTAACTTAATTATTTCGGCGGTCAAATCGGCTCCGGCAAATCTGACTAAATTTTCTCCCATCAACCAGCCGGCTAATTTCAATCCGATATTATCCGCTATCGCCAAATCCGCTTGATTGATGATAAAAAAAAGTTCTTCATCCTTTATGGCGTTCAAAATAATCTCAGAATTCGGTGTCGCCAATAAGTGTTGTTTGCCATCAACTAAATAATTTTTAATTAAACCTAAAATTTCTACTCTGGATAAATTTGAGATATTGATGCCTAAAATTTTAAGTTTTTTCATAATTTATAAATTGTATTTGCTTATCACGTTATAAACTGGACCGTTACTAGTTAGCTTTGAACCAAACAAAACGTATTCCTCGATAGTGAACTCCGCTATTGGCGCCTGACTAATTATTGTTTTCAATCGACTGATATCCACTGGAACTTCGCTTTTTGATCGTCCGAGAGTCAGGTGAGGTCGCCACGACCTGCGATCAATATTAAGATTGATCTTCTCCAATTTATCGCCGAGGACTTGCTGGAACTTCCCCACTGACTTGCTCCCGATTTGTAGACAATCTAGAAAAAAAATACGCGGTTGGCGCAAGTTTGGAAAAGCGCCCAGGTTGCCAAACTGAAATTTGAATGGACCAAACTTACCGGAGAAAAACTGCATGGCTAAATTTATTTGCTCTATTTTTTCAATTTCAATATCGCCCAAAAAATGAAGCGTCAAGTGGAGATTCGTGTTGTAGCACCATTTTATTGCCGGATAAATTTTGGTAAATTCCTTTAATATCGGCTCAAACGCCAATTTGGTTTCATCTGGTAGCGCCAAGGCAATAAATAGTCTTTTCATAAAATAAAAAGGCTAATTTTTAATATTTTTTTAAATAATATTCTACTCCAACTGCTTAAATTATAACGCAAAATCTTGTAATAATCAATAAATTTGTATATAATATCAAAATCTTATCACTTTTGTGGCAGGCTTATGTCGTCAACTAAATTTTATCAAAAATTAACGGCTGGCCAACTTCGTTGCAAATTATGCCATCATTATTGTAATCTAAAGCCAAATGAACTAGGGGTCTGTGGGATTCGTATGAACAACAAAGGCGAAATGGTTTCCTGTTCTTATGGTCGACCAATGGCGCAAAACATCGACCCAATAGAAAAAAAGCCTCTTTATCATTTCCTGCCGGGAAGCTTGGCTTATTCTATCGGCACTCTTGGTTGTAATTTCAAATGCGCTAACTGCCAAAATTACCGCCTAAGCCAGGTTTCTAAGATAAAAACTTTACGTCCAGATGATATCTTGATCGAACCGCAAGCTATAGTCAATTCAGCCTTGGCCGAAAATTGCCGCTCTATCGCTTTTACATACAATGAACCAACGGTTTTCGCTGAATACGGTTTGGATATCATGAAATTAGCTCGTGCTAAAAATTTAAAAAATATCTGGGTTACCAACGGATATATGTCGCCGGAATGTTTATCCGATCTACTCCCCTGTCTTGACGCTGTCAATGTTGATTTAAAATCTTTTTCTGACGAATTTTACCGTAACAATTGCCACGCCAAGTTAGCTCCGGTATTGGATAATATTAAATCATTAAAATTAAACGGAGTCCATTTGGAGATAACCACCCTGATAATTCCCGGACTGACTGACGATATGTCAATGATAGCCGAACTTGCTAAGTTTATCGCCAATCAACTCGGTGCTGACACCCCTTGGCATTTAACTAAATTTTCTGCTGCTAATTCATGGAAACTGGTAGGCCTCCCCGATACCCCAGAAACTTCAATTTATCAGGCTTACGACCTGGCTAGAGAAGCTGGTCTTGACTTTGTTTATGCTGGTAATCTTCCGGGCGATCAGCGTGAAAATACTTATTGTCCGAATTGTCGTCAATTGGCTGTTGCCAGATTTAACTATGTGATAAATAGATTTGATAATAATGGGGAGTGCGCCTATTGCGAAAAAAATTTAGATATTATAGAAAATTAGCCAATATTAATCACTTTTACCGTTAACGCCTTGATGTCAATTGGGTGGGTAAGAGTAATATCTATAAACTATTTACGTATACTATTTTTTTGTTATTTTTGCGTTACAACAGAAAACCGGCCAAGCAAGCCGGTTCCTTTTATATCAGGACTTACGCGTTTGGTGCTATTTTTATAACTTTTTAGAAAATAATCTAATTTTAGATAACAACAGTGTTGCGTTAAATTATAGAAACTAAATAATATGATAATGCGATTCTTAAATTTTGAGCTTGTATTTTCCGCCTTCCGTCCGTTCAAATTTCTCCCTGTTCATCAATACCAGATTGATCGTAGCTTTCTTTACTAAGCGCTGATCCAGAACTTTTTCAATAATTTGATCACGGGTCAGAGCTTCTTGCTCATCCTTGAGGATCTGTTCGATTATATCAACCACTGTGCCCTTGCTATAACCCCACTCTTTCAAACCGTATAATCCGCGGCCGACCAAAATATATTTTTCATCCAAAATTAATTCATTGTGCACTGTTGCTACATTGGCTTTTTTCTTGTCAAAACCAAGTTTATTGATCTCGTCAGCGATTTGAGCAAAATGCATCGGCTTGCCGTAATTTTTCAAAATCAAATATATCTTATCATTGATGGTTTTCGGCTTAATCTCTCGCCAATTACTGACTCCCCAATGGCCGAATTTATTCTGATCTATCATCTTGGCGGCTTTCAACAAAGAAAAAAGCGCTTTGTTCTGACTAAGCAATTCTAAGTTTTCCTTTGCCAAATCGGTGCCATAAACCGACATTATAGCCATGTTATTTTGAGCTTGAAATTTTTCTTCGTGCTGTTTGTATCCCGGCAAACCCTTAGACAGGTTTATCAAATCTTCGGTGGTGAATATTTTACGGATTTTTTTGATTTCTTCCAACAATTCTTCTACCAAGAGCTCCAAGTGATCAAGCGATTGATATTTTAACTTGTAAAAATTTTTAAAATGCCTGGAGACATTCACCTCTTCAAATTCTTCATTCAGCAGCTGGCTAATTATAAAATCCAAATGGCTCTTGTGCACATAATGGCTTTCGGCTTTATTTTTTAAATCTCCGGCGGAAAAACCGACTAAACTGGAAAGTAAGTATTCTCGTTCCATAAAACCGCCATGCTCTTCCAATAGGTTGTTAATCGCCCGCTTGACAACGTTGATATAGTTTTCCAGATTTTCCAATTGCCTTAATTTTTTGACGCCGGTTGATTCAATCTGCCTGATTCTTTCACGGGTCAAAGCATGGACTTGACCAATTTTTTCCAATGTCTGTTTATCTTGTCCGTGCAAACCAAAACGGCGGCTGAGCACATCACGTTCGCGGTTGCTCAACTCATTAAACAAAGTGCCGATTATTTCAATCGCATCCAAACGCGCGACTTCTTCGGCTTGTTGATTGGTGATAATTTGGTCTAAGATGGACTTATTTTCCATACGGTTATTAAATAAAAAAATTGAATATCTCAATCTTTCCCCTTGTGATTTTTATATTAAACAAATTTATTAATTTTTTGTCTATGCTTTTTTGTTTACCTAATATAGCATAAAATAATTTATTAGTCAAGGCAAATTGTGGCTCTTGTAAATGTTTTTTAAAAATGTCCTATTTGGCGTTTTTTAGAAATGTCCTACTTGGACGTTCTGGTTAGTTTTTTAAGGTATTCTGTTTTGGCATATTGGCGCCAAGGGTGGTGATTATTTGGGGTGTGGGCGATTGATTTAGGAATAACGCAATGTATATTGTTTTCTTCCCTATTTGCCCTTCTGGGCGTTCCGGCAGCAGTTTGTAATTGAGATATTTGCCTCGCAGTTTGAACTGGATGGTTTTGCCCATTCTTTCCTCAACGGTAACCGTATCTTACTTGCAAATTGCTGCCAGCTGTTCCTTGGTCAGCTGGCAGCAATTCTTTTTGTGGTTAATGGTAAAATCATTATTTACTTTTCGCTGGTATTGCCGGAAGAATGTAGAATCCATGTTGTTCTTTTCAATTTTGCTACTTTACCTTTACGCGCAACAGGCCTATTGACAACTGTTTTAATTTTTGTTAATAATAAATATTCTATAAAGCTCTTTGAAAAACTACTGCCCATATGGAGTGATATGGGTAGTAAATAAAAACCAAAAAGGAGGAAAAAAAATGAAGAAAAAAATAGTTTCAGCGGCGATGATGATGGTTGTTGTCGCCATGGTTGTTGTTGGCGGGGCAGATGCCGCCGCCAGCAGATACCTCTATAATGGGGTATGGATAGAGGTCCTAAGGGATAACAACAAAGAGTTTGGCTGCTTCGCGGCCAAACTCATGGAGTACCATCCCAACGGGCCATGGGAGAAAGTACTTGTCCTTTATAAGAAGGACGAGTACGCCAAACCAACCGATCGTCCTTCAGACGATCATGAGGTTTGGCGGTATTTAATCGGTTTAACCGCTCCCAACCGGCGATCAGAGCGCCAATGGGAGCCATACGGATACAGGTTGTACTGTCCGCCCGTAGCCGTAAAACAGCAGGTCGCATCCCCGCCGCAGCAGGCTGTGCCCGCCGCGACCAACAAACAAGAGGTTAACAGAAAACTGGCCAAAATGAGCCAGAATCTGAAGATCTCTAACAAGAAATTAGCGGAGGCCGAAAAAGAGCGGGACGGCCTCAAGGCTGAACTCGCCATTGCCAAGAAAAGCCATGTTAATTATAACAACTGGCTGACTTGGCTGGTATTAGTGATCGCCGCGGCGGCGGTCACCGCGGCGGCGATCACTACTATCTTCAGAAAAAATTAGTCAAGCGACGCTCCGCGCTTGACTAAAGGAGCACGATATGGTATCGTGCTCCGTTTTTATATAAAACTTAAAACTCTATAAATCAATTTTCTGGCTGATGTTTTGATTATAGTCGCAGTTGCGGCAAATTCCAACCTGCGGCTTGTCCCACAATACCGACTGGCGAAAATTTTTGAAATTTTCCCCCTGCCAAATTTTTTTTACGCCGCCATCGCGAAAAATATTTCCGAAAATATATTTTTCAAACGGATCATAACAACAAGGCGCCACATTGCCGTCGCTATTGATGTTCATTCCAAGCCAAATATTTTTGCAACCGAAAACTTTTTTCACCGGCTGGCTGTAGCGCGACCAACGTTTGTCCGTCGGTTCAAAATCCTTCAAGCGCCACCAATTGAGGTGCGAACCGAAAGTTTTGATGATCGCCCGGTCAAAGCCTGTGTTTTTGGCAAATTCTTTCAGCTTGGGCAAGTCGCTTTCATTATGCCTCATTAGAATAAACTGCAACTCTATTTTGGGATAGTTGCTGCTGTTAGCCTTCTTGGCTCTCGCGATATTTTCTACGCTGGCTATTATCTGATCGTAATTTGAACCTATGCGGTACCGGCTAAGGGTTTCCTGGCTCAAACCGTCCAAGGCGATTATCAGTTCATTCAAGCCGGAATCTACGATAGCCTGGCTGGTTGCTTGGTCAAAAAAATGGCCATTGGTGCTGGTAACCACATAAACTCCTTTTTGTCTGGCATATTTTATCATCTCCGGCAATGATTTATTCAAAAACGGCTCGCCCCAATTCCATAAGGTCAAGTGATAGAGATGCTTGCCAGACTCATCAATGATTTGTTGAAATTCTCTGAGGCTGAGCAAACGTTTGGTTTTGTTGATTGAACCGTTGCCAGTGGGGCAAGTTGGGCATTTTAAATTGCAAAAATTAGCAGGCTCAATCATCAGCCTGATCGGCATCCCCCATGGTTTGATTCTCCGGAGAAAAAAAGATAAAAAAGCCAAACAAGCATTGAGTTGCCGGCGCGGATGAGAAAAAATAAAACGTTTTAAAAAATCAATGCGCATAAAAAATAAAATTTAATTGGTGATACCTAAATATTTTTTAACTTGTCCGATTTCAGTTGACCACCTCTGTTTGTCTTGTGTTAAAAATTTTTTAATTCTTTCTTTCTGTGCCGGCTCTTGTTCAACCGCTTCTCGAATGCGCTGGCGCAATTCAGCCGGACTAGATTTCGTGAACAGGGCGACTTCGCCGTAATAATGCCGCAACACTTCGCTGTCGGAGGTAACAAAAGGTTTGTTCAAAGACATAATCTCCCTGATGGACCAAAGGACAGTATCTGCTCGTAAAGTAAAAGCCAGAATTACTTTGCAACCGTACATTAATTTCAAAAACTCTTCATGAGGCAGATAATTGGTTAAACAAATATTTGCAGGGAGGTTTTCCGAATCTTTGGCGTATGGGCTTTCGTTGATATTGCCAGTAATAAAAAAATCGGCCTCAGGCATTAGTCTGGCAGTTTTTACTACGGTTAAAAAGTCGTCGTCATCGGCAAAACGGTTAACCATCATAATCGGCAAAGTTGACTGGCGCAACCTGTCTGCAATTTTTGTCTCTTTTAACGGTGCCTGTAATTTTTCAATCAAATATTCGGGATTATAAAACTGCAAAACCATTGACGGCTCAATTCCCCAATCTTTAAGAATGAGCAAGTTCTTATAGTTGTGGCAAGTATTCAAAACCGCCTTACGGGCTAAAAATTTAAACAACCAAAAAAAATTAATCCATTTTTGATCTCCGAATGCGGCGGTATGAGAATCAATCGCAAATTTCGCTCGGCAAAACAAGCAGTAGAGCCAAACCACCAATAAAGCTACGGTTGGAGGATTCTGCACCAAGACGAGGGAAGGCTTACGTTTGAGCAAATAAAAAAAAGTGTAGACTGATTGAAAAAAATAACGCAATAACACCGGCAGGTTTATTCGACCTATTTTTTTAAAATATACTTGTTTTAATTCAGCGTCCAAGGCGGATGCTATGCTTGAGCTAAATACCAGTTCCCTGCCCCAAACAATAAAAACTCGGTTCATAGAATTATTGCTAAATTTGGCTAATTATAATAATATAAATATATGAGAAAAAATTCCAACATTATCATCGCCTTTGCCATATTACTCGCGCTGATTTTATTGCCGATCGTGTTGCTTAATACCGATTGGAGTTATGCCTGGTTTTTGCCGCTTGCTCTTGTTCTGCTGATAATCCTTTTGTTATGGGCAATGATTGATTTAGAAAATTGTTTTCTTTTTCTTCTGGCGATTCTGCCAACTGTCCATCATTTCAACTATTTAAAAATCAATATCTTCTCTTTTTTTCCTTTGTTAAATGAGTTCCAAATATATGTCAATCCTGCGGCAATTATTTATTTATTGCTAATATTACTTGCTCTCTCAACTTGGTCAGATAACTGGCAAATTGCCCGCCAATTACCTTTAAGAAAAATCCTTATCGCAACAATGATATTTAGCATGTTTTCAATCGCCTGGTCTTCTTTTCCTCAGACCAGTCTGGTGGAATTGGCTTACCTGCTGGTGCCTTTTGCCGTGTACTTATTAGCTTTCATCAAACTAGACTCTGAAAAATCATTAATTAAAGTCATAATTGCCGTTATCCTTTCTTCTATTATACCGGTATTTGCCGCCTGTGCGCAAATCTTGACTGGCAACTACTATTATGAACAGGATTCATTCTTGGGCAGGTTAAACGGGACAATGGATCACCCCAATACATTTGGCCTGTATTTACTGGTTGTTATCGCTTTGCTAATAATTTTCTTTCTTGCCAAACAATCTAAAAAAATCAAAAAAAATAAGTTGCTGTTATTTTATCTGATTATCTTATCGGCGGTTTTCATACTGACCTACTCACGTACTTCCTGGCTGTGTTTCGCCCTATTTATTTCCCTGTTTGCTATTGCTGAAAAAACCATGGCGATTATACTATTGGCAGGCGCTCCAATCGCCTTATCGATTTACGCTTTTTCTGCTAATATCCAATATCGCGTCAATGAACTTTTTAGCCAAGCAATTTTTAACTCCTTTACTGCCAGGCAAAACATTTGGAAAATCGCCTGGGAAAAAATAACCGCCAGGCCGATTGTCGGCTATGGCGTTGGCACGGCCGAGCCGATTATTGACGCGGCCAAAGATTGGCGTGGTGGCGCGTCTTTACCGCATAACGACTATTTGTTGCAACAACTTGAGCTCGGCTTCATCGGTTTGCTCATGTATCTTAGTTATACCATCGGCTTGATTTATCAGACGGGAAAAACCTATATAAAACTTTTAAACAAGTACTCGGAAATCAGGATCGGATATTTTGCGTTAGCGGTGAATTTTAAAGCTATAGCTTTCGGATTGCTCCTGTTGTTGATCGCTTTATTGCCGGCGACCTTTTTCGAATCATTATCACAAAAAATTATTATACAAATAATAGCTTGGGCGAGCCTGGGCAGTTTGTTCGGCCTGACAAAAACATCACGCACTATCAATTAATATGAGGCACTTATGCTTTGTTGCTGCTTTTTAAGCTTCAAGCATTTCTTCTCCCAAGATTCGGTCGGCAATTTGCCGGCAGTTTTTTTCTTTTGGAATCATGGCCTTAATAATCCTTTGCACAGTAAAACGCAACTCAGGCTTATGCCCCTTAAGCTCTAAATACTTGGTCATACTGACATAATCCTGAAATGAATACAGAACAGCTATCAAAAACCCGTATTTTCCGTCCAAAAATCCCAAACGAATCAAATACATATAAATAAAGCGCAGGAACGGAGCAATAGACCAAAAATACCAATAATCTTTGATAATTGATTTGGCGTAGATATAATGAGTGAAAAACTTGCTCCAAACAATTACATGCTCTTCATGCTTGAACTTGAGCATATAGTTTGCTTGGTAGGTGGTATAACGATTAAACTTGCTAAAAAAATGATCAAGCGTTGGATCGCTGTAATGCATGATATCGCCTTTTAATTTCTTCACCCTGTCTTTGTGCAATATAATATGGGCGTGAACATCGCGGTCTTCATAGCGGCAACTCTTTCTGAATAATCTGATGTTATAAAGCGGATAACGACCGCCCCAACGCAACCATTTGCCCAAAAAAATATGGGGCCTGGCAATGGCAAAACCGTCGTATTTTTCAATTTCCCCCGTAGATAACAACGCGATAATTTCTTCTTTTAATTCCGGAGTAATAACCTCATCGCTATCAAGCAGCAAAACCCATTCATGCATGGCTTGAGGAATAGCCCAATTTTTTTGTTTGGAGCTGTAAATATATTCATGCTTTATTACCCGAGCCCCCAGCTGTTTGGCGATCTCAACGGTGCGATCGGCGCTGAATGAATCGACGACGAATATCTCGTCAGCCCAAAGAGCTGAATTAATGCAGCGGGCGATATGCCTTTCTACATTGTAAGAAGGAATCAGAACTGTTAACTTAATTTTGCTTGCCATTTCCATGTATTTATCTTCTTAATAAATTATTGATATCGCCTTGGAAATAATCGCCTTCATCCTGATTGGAGAAATTATCCAAATCATCTTCCTGAATCGGGTCATCCACTGACTGCCTGGCCGATTCCCTGTTTGGCGCGGTTTGATAAGGCCGCCAGCGCTCGCTGTATGGTTCGATAAATTCGCTGTAATTTCTTCTTGTCGCCTGAGAGAAAAATTCACTTTGCCGATTTGGCAAATGCCTGGTTGCCTCAACCGGGGTGGTAAATTTTGGCCTATTGCTTCTTCTGAATTCAAAATCTGGAAAAAGATAAATCAAGAAGATGCTGGCAGTAAAACCGATAACGAGGGACAAGGCTAGGTTTAGAAAAATATTCGGCTTGATCGGAAAACGGGACACGATCGGACCATCGATTACCCTGATATCAACTTTCGTGCCCAAGCCATGGTATTGGCTATGTCGCAGTTTTAATGTATAAGCGATGGCTCGATTCAGCCTTTCGGCCATTATCTTGTCCTGATGATAAGTTATTACCACAATCATGCCGGTATCAGAAATTGATTTAGCGGAAACCATTTTCTGCCATTGTTTTTTTCTAGTAATCGGGTCATCGGAAAAATCATCAGCGTTAATATTGTAACCAGAATTGAGCGCATACTCAAAAAATGAACCTGAATAAATTACCTGTGACAAAATATTGCTCAAATACTGGTTTGAACGAGAGATGCTATAAGAATCAAGCACGGGACCGGTATTCTGGACTACCAATATCTTGCTTGTGGCGCGATACTTAAAAGTTTGCAAAGCGGTTACGGCTCCAATCAGCAAAACAGAAAGCGCTATCAGGGTCCAGACAGTAGATTTCTTGGCTATAATTAAATTTTTTAATTGAATCAAATCCATAAATAATTGGTAAAAAATCAATAAAAGACAATATCATATTATTGATAAATTGTCAATATTGAAATTATTTTTAAAAATAGTACAATATTTATTAATGACGAACCTTTAAGAAAAATAATCCGACTTAATTAATTGGCAAATATTTTGCCTAAAATAAAGATAACGTTCCTATAAAATTTAATATAAGGCAAGTCAACCTCAAAAAATAATAACTTATCTAACAATAAAATCATTTATTAAAATTTTATGAAAACCATGAAAACAATTTTTAGAAAGAAGAAAATGTTAGTCATCTATTCTGCCCTATTGCTTATTTTGGGTGGATATTTGGCTGCAACTGTTTGGGCTGCACCAGGCGAGGGCACGGCCACTATAGGCGGCGGTGCAAGCCAGACAGTAGAAATTTCAACCTCGAATGTATTTACTGTTGTTTTAACAGTAGGAGAGGCTGGAATCGCCACTGATGCAGATAGTCCAACTTTTGCAATTCCGGCAGGATTTACCGCCCCTCATGCTAATGGTGGAGATCCTGTCCCAACGCAAGTAGATGAAGTTGATGTTGATGGCGAGTGGTTCGCTGCTGGTGCAGGAGAAACTTGTGCTGTTGCAATGGGTTCATCAGGCGCGGCAGAGCAAACTATCACAGTAGATGTAATCGGAGAATGCGCAAATAATGATACTATTACCTTGACTTACAAGGGTACTCCATCGTCTACTATGGCTGCAACATCCCTCGTAATAACAACCGATGATGTTTTTGGTGGTGGCGCAGGCTCTGCCATTAGTTCTCCTCCTACTATTGCCGTAAAAGGCACTGCGGTTTTTGCAAACCATGCTATAGGTGCTGTTGCTACTACAAATAACTTAGCAGGCAAAGCTAAAATAGGAGGGACTGATCTGGTGCTTGGCGGGTTTAAAATTACTGCCGCTGGTGAAAATGTTAATGTTACAACAATCCGCACATCCGTAACATTTGGCTCAATGGTAAGCACCGAACTTACAAACTTAAGAATAGTGCCAGATGATGGAACTGGGGAAGGCGACCATGACGATGGTATTATGCACGCAGATGAACTTGCTGCTCCACTTGCAACAATCGAATTACCAGAAAGCGGAAATAATGACTTTACGGTTACAAATACTGTTAATTCCAATGCTACAAAAAATTATTTTATCGTAGGTACTATAGCCGCTACAGTATCCGATGCTGATACTCTGGATATAGAAGCAACTGGTGCTGGCAGTGTCTCTGCTGGCGTTATTTCTTTGGCAACAATTACGCCGTCTGGAACAAGCGCCAATGGCCAACGAACCATTACCGATACAACCAAGCCAACATTTGTTAGCGCTGTGGCGACAAGTAACACAAATATTCAAATAACTTTTTCGGAAGCTGTCACAGTTACAACTGCAGACGGAAGCGATTTTACTTCTACTGGCGATGATTTTGTCGCAACTGCCGCAGTTATAAACGCAGACCCAACAAAAGTCGATGTTACCGTCAATGCCTTAGGGAATACCGCTTTTACTTCAACTGATTTAGATATCGCGGAAAATGCAGTTAAGGATACTAGTGCTGTTCCCAACGGAATACTTGAAACTCTTGATCGAACCATTGACGACGGCCAAGCTCCGGCTTTAACTGCTAAAGAAACAGGTGATGTAAATAGCAATGGTAAATTAGACAATATCAAATTAACATTTTCTGAAAGTATAGATAAATCAGATTTTACCAATAATGACGCGTCTGGCTGGGCAGTCACCGGATATACAGTAGTGGAAGCGTGTTCAGCGGCAGATTGTTCTGACGCTGATATAACAGATGACGAAGACGGCAGCACAGTTTACTTGCAATTAATTGAACTTGGAACTGCAGATACTAGTGCAACGCCCAACGTTGCTTACACAGCTGGAACAATCAGCGATGCGAACGGGGTGGCTTTGGCAAGTATTGGCGCAGCAGCTTCAACTGATAAGGTCGGTCCTGCCATTTTTAGCGCCAGATCATTAACAACCACCACTGTAGAAGTAACTTTTTCTGAAGCAATTAGCGATGCATCAGTCGTTGCCGGTGATGTTACTTTTAATTTCTCTGATGCGGCAGCAGATGGTGTAGCTAGCCTATTTACAACCGGAACAGCTAACGATAATAAGGGCGTATTTACAGTTCCAGGTGGCGCTATAGGAGTTGATGAAACAACCGGCACTGTCGCGATAAGTTTAGCAGGCGATATCTCTGATGGTTCAAACGTAAGCGTGCAAACAGGAACAATTACGGTTGATGATGGAATTGCTCCAACCCTGGAGATAACAATGAGTAAAACAGCCCTAAAAATTGGCGACACCTCAACTATCAC
>CAYUHZ010000001.1:52219-53964 GCA_964444625.1 uncultured Gammaproteobacteria bacterium
ACCAAGGCGCCGGTCTTAATTCAACTAATTGCGGTTCCTACTCCCACTTTCAATACAACTCCAAGCTATACATTCACTTCTCATGAAGCTGGCGCGATCACTTATGGCGGTAGCTGTTCTAGTATAACGACAAATGCCATTACTGGCTCAAACATAATTACTTTTAACGCTTTGATTCAAGGCGCTTATAGTAATTGTACGATTATAGTTATGGATGCTGCCGGTAATACAAGCGCTCCACTGGCTATTTCTTCTTTCCAGGTTTTGGCTCCCAGCGCTTCTGTTAGCGGCGGCGGAGGTTCTGCGGATCCTAACGCGCCAATAACCACACAAGAATTTAAAAAATCTCCAGATGGGACAAAAACCATTACTGACACCATTATTACAAAGACTAATGGCGTGCCAACACAGGCCGAAATGAAATCAACGATTACAACTGTTTCTTCCCCAACATCAAACCAAACCGTTTATCTTGATTCTTCGGCGGTTAGCAATATAAAGAATGTTGGCATTACTTTCGGAATAGATGCCATCAAAGAAATTACTACGGCGAATAACAATAATAATATTGATGTCAATATTGTGGCTAAAGAAGCTTCCTACCTGCAGCAAAGTGAAAATGCAAGAACCGGATTGCTAATGATTGATGGTAATATTATTTCAGTTGATATTAAAATAAACAAAAAATCAATCACGAACTTTACAGAACCCATTACTCTTACTTTTGACGTTAGCGCCTTAGCCAATAAAAACGGCTTAAAAGCCTATTGGTTTAATGTTGCTACCAATAAATGGGAATTAGCTGGCAACGGAGGTGTTTTAAACGGAAATGAATTAATTCTTTCTATTAATCATTTAACTGATTTTGCTTTGATGAGTGAAAAAAAAGAAACATCCCCAATTACGATTGAAAGCGCTAAGCCAATAAAAACAAAAAAACAAATAGAATTAATCTCTGCTGAAGCCCAAATTATTTTTGATAGCGGAAATAATCATTCTCAAATTATTGAATACAATAATGCCATACGCAATTCTTCTGCTGAAAGCGAAGCTATGAATAAATATACCGAACCAATGAGTAAGGGTTTTTCAGAATTAACTACCAATCAAAAATACGCCATAAATAACTTTATCGTTTACGGCACAATAACTACTATAAAATTGGGAATTGGAGAGCGCGCTGGAGTAATTAATTCCTTCAAAGCAGCTTTTGGAAAACTGCCGACTACTATAGAAAATTGGAAAGATATATTGAAAATAAGCAACGGACGCTGGCCGTCACAGAGGAATAGCGTGGCTGAAGATAGGGCTAAAATTGAGTTTAAAAAAATCTATAATAGAAATGCGGACATGAAAAAAGTTAATGATAACGCCGCTATTACTATTATGTCTTATGGATTAAGGAACGTTACGCGCAATACTGATTCGGAAAAAACTAGTATAAAAATATTTAAAGCGATTTACAAAAAAACACCGTCCACGGCTAATGATTGGGATTTGGCAAGAGCAATCGCGTATTCGGGGGCAAAAAGATAATAAAATTATCGCTTTGCAAGAAAATCCCGTCGCTAGACGGGATTTTCTCAAAAGGATTGGCTCGAACCGCTTTTTGCTTTCGCAAAAGGTGGCGATTGAACCCAAAAAATCTTGGCAAATCCTATGCAATCTGCCTCGCCGGCAGGCGGGTTTGCCTGCCGAGGCGCGAAGCTCCAAGGCAACAAACGCTGAACATACAATTTGGCTCC
>CAYUHZ010000002.1:0-3237 GCA_964444625.1 uncultured Gammaproteobacteria bacterium
AAAAAACAATCTCATCTCTAAAATAAGCTTATGTCTAATAATTCAAAATTAACCATTCATTCAAAATTCAAAATTATAAATTGTAAATTTTTAATTTCATCATTCTTTCTCCTTGTCGTTTTTTTTCAAATTGCAAATACGGCTCTTCCAGTCTTAGCTGCTAACACCTTGCCGTTCAAGCCACAAATAAGCATCGGCGATTCACAATTTCAACAGGGCGCACCAATTGCCGTTCAAAACAATACCAGCTTATTGGCCAACTATATCAAAGCTATCGTTAAATACGCGGTCGGCATTGTCGGCATCTTGGCGACAGTAATCTTGATGTTCGGCGGAGTCAGATGGCTTACCGCCGGTGGCAGCGCCGAAACGGTGAGTAATGCCAAGGCTTGGATCGGTGCCAGTCTAACCGGTTTAGTACTGACCATGTGCTCCTATTTAATTCTTTCCACAATTAATCCAAATCTAGTTAATTTTAAAATAACAAAAATAGAAACCATAAAGCAAATCACGAAAGAAACCGAAGATGGCAAGTGCACTAACTTTAGCGGAAATGCTATTGGTCTGAGACCGCCGGACTTCGGCGAACAACAAGGACAGAAAAAATGCGCTAATCTGTGTATAATAACAAAATATGACTTGACTATAGACACCACCAGGTCATATTTGTATTTAAGGGGTTTGAAATATTGCTGCGTTTGCAAAAAAGATGATAATTACTGTAAAAAAATTGGGGCTAATTGCATGACATCTGATGGAAAACATGGCCTTTGTGACGGTTCGGGAAAATGCTTATACGAACCACAACCGATAAGCGGATTGTGCGGCGTGTCCGGCAAAATAGGACAATGTTATAAACCTAGAGATTGCATTCAAGGTGGTGCTAAGGAGGTAATTGAAGAATCTGGCATGGTCCGTTGCGTTTTTGGTCTCAGATGCTGCCGCGTTCGTACAAACAATGATCTAAAAACGTAACCGTGGCTCTAAAATAAGGATTGCGCTCGCTATCTCCGGGTTATACCTGGAGCCTCTCTGTAAATTTTAATTTAACAAAAAAGATGAATAAATCTATTGCACCTCAAATATTTTTTGTCGCAACAATTATCTTTATTGGATTTTTACTGATTGCCTTGCTTTTACCTACCCAAACGAATGCCACGCCCAACTCCAGCACTCCTAACCTTACCATACCTGATCTAAAAATCCCCATACCGACTATGGAAAAATTTACCGCTATCAGCGCTTGCCCTGGAGATTCAACCAAATTATGCATACCATGGATCGGACAATATATTTCCGGTGTCTATAAATACGCCACTGGCATCGTTGGCATCTTGGCGACAGTAATCTTGATGTTCGGCGGAGTCAGATGGCTTACCGCCGGTGGCAGCGCCGAAGCGGTGAGTGATGCCAAGGCTTGGATCGGGGCCAGTTTAACCGGTTTGGTGCTGGTGATGTGTTCATATCTCATACTCTCTACGATAAATCCGGATTTGGTAAATTTAAAACCAATTAAATTGCCTAAAATTAAGCCTATTGATTCAACTCCTGGTTGTTGTGAATATTGGCGAGACAGAGAAAAAAATATTGGTGCTTGCGAAAGACTAACAAACGATCAATGCAAAAGACGAGATGGAGTATTTAAAGTAGGAAATTTTACTTGTAATAGAGATGACAAATGCGTAGCAATGACAGGCTTTAAGGTTGGCGTAAAAAATTGCGTTGGTCCTGACCGAAATTTATTGCAACAAACATTTCATTCAACAGACCTAGAAGAAATATGTCGGGACAATGCTCTATTTAGAGGAGAAAAAGTTATTGATCAACTTAGTCAATATATTTCATCAACTGATACAGGCGGAGATAAAGCTGGTTATTGTTGTGTTACTTGGAAATTTCAACCCAATATTAGCGATCAAATAAATGATGCTTCTGAAGAACTACTAAAAACATTAGATTGCATTGGAAGAAAATTGCCATTAAAAAGTCAAAACATAACAATAAATTCTATTAGTGATGAAAATTTTAGAGGAACAAAAATGGCTGAGTGTAATAAAGCTAGTTGCCCGAAAAATTGCGCTCATACTTGTCAATCTTGTCATTACGGCGGAGGACGGCCTGAAAATAAATCTTATGCCGTAGACTTGTCTATAAATAATATACAACCTGATACACTGAAAAAGGTTGCGGAAAATTGTGGAGCCAAATACACAAAAATAGAAAGCAATCATGTCCATATTAGCGTTGCCCCATGTCCTAAAAATTAATTTATTTTGAAAAAAATTGTCATAAATAAAAAAACGACAAAGAAACAATTAAACCGAGAGAGGATTTATGCAAGTGGCATACGGATCCTGCCTATGGCAATAACTGGAATGCGTGTCTTCAGTGATATATAAAAGCCGATAATGAAAAATGTGCGACAACCAAAAAACCAAATGAAACATATTTATGTTATTACCCTGCCATTATTTCCGGCGGAAATATGATAATAACATCAAAAAACAAATAAATGGCGTTTTAAGCGATTTAATAGCGCTTTTAAATTGCATGAAAAAGATTGCCTAAAGTAGTCGGTAGGATTTCCTCAATTAGCGACTCAGGATATGCGGGTTCGCTTCTGTAGAGCGCCTGATTTGACAATAAGTTAATCTTTTGATAAACTAAGGTTAATTTAAACATTAACTTATGAATATATGGATAACACCATCGGCTTAAAAAATTTGCGGGAAAACATGCTAGAATATATAGGCAGAATCGCCCAAGGCGAATCTTTTATCGTTTTTAAGCAAGCAAAGCCATTGTTTAAAATATCCCCCATCCAAAACGAACAATGGGAAGAAGCGATTGATTTCACCAAAATAAAAAAAGGCGGAATTGATATCAAGGATGTCTTGTCCCGAATCTGATATGGACCGGGTAAAAAAAGCATTGCAAAAACTAACGGTCAAAGAGCGGGAAACCAACAAAGAAATTTTGGCAAAAATTGGCGATGGCAATTTTGCGGCAATAGACATAAAAAAATTAAAAGGCAGGCATGATATTTATCGCGTTCGCCAAGGAAAAATCAGGATCATATACCGCCTAAGCAAAAATAATCAAATTTTTATTTTGACGATTGAAAAGAGAACGGATCACGCCTATTAATTGTTTCAACTCTTATTGCGCCCCTATGCTCTATTTCACTAAACACGCCGAGAATAAATTTGAGTTGCTAAATAAGCACGGTGTTTATCT
>CAYUHZ010000002.1:3337-44989 GCA_964444625.1 uncultured Gammaproteobacteria bacterium
TCACTAAACACGCCGAGAATAAATTTGAGTTGCTAAATAAGCACGGTGTTTATCTCACCAAAGAACAGATTGAAAATGCGGTAATCAAACCGGATAAAGTCGTCAGAAAAAACGGTTATTTTTTTGTAAAAAAAGAGGAAATAAAAGTAGTTTATAAAAAAGAAGGGGAGATTATTAGAATTATTACTTTTTATCCCGTGAAGAATTAATTTTATAATTTTTAATTTTATAAATAATTTCTAAATTTAAAATTTTAAATATTAAAAAATTATTTATAAAATTACAAAATTCAAAAATTATGTTTTACGATAACGAATCAAATATCCTTTCTTGGGAAATTTCCAAAGACCCGATCAGCCACGCGGCGGAATTCGGCAGCTTTATCATTCATTTATCAAAAAATAAAAAACCGGTTCTGATCGAAGTTTTGGACGCGTCAAAATTTATCGGGCAAATGGAAAAACTAAATAAGTTGGAAAAACTGGGCAAAATTTCATTGGAGACAAACTAACGGGAATTAAGAATCAAGAATTAGGAATAATGGAAATTGTAAAAACCATAATTCATAATTCATAATTCATAATTCAAGATTTCCTATGCTAGGCAAAAATCAAAAAACGGCTATAACCAAAGGTTGGACAACTGTTAAAACGCCCCTCCTCGCTCCTGGCCATCGCGCCTGCGCCGGCTGCGGACAGATGATCGCCGCCAGAACGGTCATAGAAACTCTGGGACAAAATACCATTATCGCTAATACTACTGGTTGTCTGGAGGTTACTACCTCCCCCTTCCCGGAATCAAGCTGGGGCGTTCCATGGATTCACTCTCTGTTTGAAAACGCTTCCGCCGTAGGGTCTGGTATTTTAGCCGCCCTAAAAAAACAAGGCAAGGACAAAGATATAAAAATTCTAGCTCAAGGCGGAGACGGTGGCGCTTTTGATATCGGCTTTGGCCTGATCAGCGGGATGTGGGAAAGAAATGAAGAAATAATCTATGTTTGTTACGACAACGAGGGCTATATGAATACCGGCGCGCAAGCTAGCGGATCAACTCCTTGGGCGGCTAACACTTCAACTACTCCCTCGGGCAAAGCCTGTGATATTGACGGCATCGGCTCTCATCTTTTTAAAAAAGATATGATAGCAATCGCTCTGGCCCATGGACTTAAATACGTAGCTCAAACTACTGTCGGTTTCCCTCTTGATATAATTGATAAAATTAAAAAAGCCGCCGCAACCAACGGCCCCTCCTATGTGCAGATTCTCGTGCCATGCGTTCCTGGTTGGAAAATTAACCCAAGCCAAACAATTAAACTAGCAAAGCTTGCCGCTCAAACTGGGCTCTGTCCAGTGATTGAATATACCGAAGGTAAATTAACCGGAGCTATGAAAATACCGGCAAAACAGCCATCAATCGAAGAATATCTCAGGCCACAAGGAAGATTTAAGCATTTATTCAGAGACGAACGCGGCAAAGAACAATTAGAGCACATTCAAGAGATAGCCGATGAAAATATCAAAAAATACGGATTAAAATAATCATAAATTATCCAACAACTTTTTAGAAATCCAATTCCCAATAGAAAATCGAATTTTTTTACTAGTTAAAATGCGTTGGCTTCTTTGAAACAGGAGCGACCGAACGCTTATTTGCATTACGCAAATTAAATTATTTTTATATAGTCGATTCTTATATAGAAACAAAAAACCGTTCTGGCTTTGCCTAAACGGTTTTTTGTTTCTATGTCTAAAAGAACAAATTAACTATTTATACTTATTTTTATTAAACCCGGTACCAGCAGGAATCGGACGACCAATGATAACATTTTCTTTCAAGCCCTCTAGTCTGTCTATTTTACCCGTTAAACTGGCGTCAATCAGCACCCTGGCGGTCTCTTGAAAAGAAGCGGCTGACAAAAAACTGTTGGTAGTGAGTGATGATTTGGTAATTCCCAAGAGCAACAATTCCCCTTTAGCTTCTTTTTTGCCGAGCTTTTTAGCTGCTACATTACTTCGGTCAAAAACCGCTTTTTCAATAATTTCACCCGGCAACAAGTCGGTTTCCCCCGCGTCAATGATGTACATTCTGGAAAAAACCTGCCTGGCGATTATCTCAATGTGTTTATCGTTTAACGGTTGGCCTTGAGAAGAGTAGACATATTGAATTTCCTTAATAATGTATTTTTGGGTGCTCAATTTGCTCTTCAGTTTATACAACTGCTGCAAATCAAGACTGCCTTCTGTCAGTTGATCTCCAATTTTTACTTCATCGCCATCTTTTACCCAAATGCCAAAACCCTTGGGAACAATAAACTCTTTAATCCTCTCCGCTTCGGTTGTTACCTTGATATATTTATCTTCTAGTTTTACTTTACCGCCACGTTTAGCTTTGAAAAATTTATCTCCTACCGAAAAAAGGTCCGCTCCCTTGGGACATTCGGAGCCGTCTTCCACTAAAATTTTAATTTCCGGCTTTTTCTTGTTTTTATTTTCCAATTGCCACTCCTTAACACCTTCAGCGATGAAATACTTGTCCGCATCAGTGCCTTGATAATTTATCTTAATAATTTTAGCCTGAGAATTGCTAACAATGGTTTTGCCTTTTTCGTCTTCAATCACCCGCTGGCCCGTTTCTACCGTCACTTTGCCTGCCACATCAGCTACAAAAGCTTTTCTTTTTGGCATGCGGCACTCAAAAATCTCATCTACTCTGGGCAAGCCTTGGGTTATGTCTTCTTGGGCCACGCCTCCGGTATGGAAAGTTCTCATTGTCAACTGCGTTCCTGGTTCGCCAATTGATTGAGCGGCTATAATGCCGACAGCGGTACCGAGCTTAACTTCTTTATTGTAAGCCAAGTCATAGCCATAACACTTGGCGCAAACTCCCCTGTTCAATTTACATGATAAAACCGACCTGATCTTGGCTTGACTGATATCCTCTTTGGAAATTTGAACAAAAATTTCATCAGTAACCAATACGCCTGATTTAGCCAGTACTTTACCCAAGGAATTCACCAAATCATCAACCAAATAACGTCCAACAGTTCTTTTTGCTACGGTCAAACCCATTTCTTCGCTTTCTTCCTTGGTAATAGTCAATCCTTCGCTATCCTGGCAATCATCTTCTGTAATAACTACGTCTTGGGCCACATCTATCAAGCGCCTGGTCAAATAACCGGCATTGGAAGTTCTTAAGGCGGTGTCTGATAAGCCTTTGCGAACGCCATGGGTGGCGATAAAATATTCCAAGACATCAAAACCTTTTTTAAAATTACCCTTTACTGGCAATTCAATAATTTCACCGCTAGGCGAAGTAACCAAACCTTTCATTCCCAAAATCTGGGTAAGCTGCGCCCAACTGCCTCTGGCGCCAGATTCAATCATTGAATAAACCGGACCATCTTTAGATAAACCGACTTTGCAAATATCAGTTACCCGCTCTCTTACTGAAGTCCACAGTTCAATTATTTTGCTGTATCTTTCGCTATCGGTCAACAAACCATCGTTATATTGCTCTTGGATTTCATCGGCTTGGAAATTAGACTGTTCGATTAATTCTTCTTTATCTTGCAATCTAGGCAGATCATCCATGCCCCAAGACAAACCGCTCCTGGTTATATAATTGAAACTAACATCCTTAAGTTCGTCCAAAAAATCCACCGTTCGTTCTTCGCCGTAAAAATGCAAGCAATCCTTAACAATGCTTTTCAGCTTTCCCTTGCCTACCACTTCATTCACATATTTTAATTTTTCCGGCAGGACATCGTTAAAAATTATTTTACCGATAGTCGTTCTAACAAGTTGGCCATCATCAAATTTGACCATAATCGGCTCTCGCAAATCAACTTTATCCAAACTATAGGCATATTTTGCTTCCAGCAAAGAAGAAAAATGTTTTAATTCTTTGTCGGCTTTGGCGGTCGCTTTTTCACTAGTCACATAAAACGTGCCCCAAACTATATCTTGCCCGGGAGCAACCACCGGATCTCCGGTAGCTGGTTTTAACAAATTGTGCGAAGCCAACATCAAATCACGGGCTTCCGTTACAGCCTCTTCCGTCAACGGGACATGAACCGCCATTTGGTCTCCGTCAAAATCAGCGTTAAAGGCAGCGCATACCAAGGGGTGTATTTGAATGGCTAGACCCTCGATCAAAACAGGACGGAAAGCCTGAATGCCCAGACGGTGAAGGGTTGGAGCGCGATTCAACAAAACAAACGCTCCCTTGATAATCTCTTCTAAAATATCCCAAACCTCATCGTGGCCGGCTTCAATATAACGAGAAGCGCTGCGCACATTATGGACAATTTCTTGTTGTATTAGTTTGCTGATAATAAAAGGCTTAAATAACTCCAGCGCCATCCTCTTCGGCAAACCGCATTGGAATAACCTCAATTTCGGGTTTACCACGATTACGCTACGTCCGGAATAATCGATTCTTTTTCCTAATAGATTCTGCCTGAACCTGCCTTGCTTTCCTTTGAGCGAATCAGCCAAAGACTTGAGCATTCTTTTTTGCCCGGTTGAAGCCACCACCGTCTTACCGTGCCTGACGGAGTTGTCAATCAAAGCGTCAACCGCTTCCTGCAACATTCTTTTTTCATTGCGGCAAATAACTTCCGGAGCGTTTAATTCTACCAACTGTTTCAATCGGTTATTGCGATTGATGATGCGGCGATATAAATCATTGAGATCCGATGTGGCGAAACGTCCCCCGTCCAAAGGAACCATCGGACGTAAATCAGGAGGAATTACTGGCACCACATTTAATACCATCCACTCCGGCCTGATATTGTTGGCTTGTAAATTTCTTAACAATTTCAAACGACGGATCAACTTGTCTTTTTTGGAATCTATTGCTTCACCGGTTAATTCTTGTTCCAGCTCTCCGATTAATTTAGGCAAATCAATACGTTCAAGCAATTTTCTTACCGACTCGGCTCCGATACCGGCGGTAAAAATATGGCCATATTTCAAGCTTAAATTTTGGTAATTACTTTCAGAAATAATTGTCAAAGGCTTGAGTTCTTTTAACTCTTTCAACGCTTGGTCAAAGGCCTTGTCCAGGTTATCAATTTTTTCGTCCTTGGCTTGCTCCAGGGCCTCAATTTCTTTATTAACTAGCTGATCTATTGACAACTCGTCCTTGCCTTGTTGCATTAATTTGCCTTTCTTGCTCTTTATTTCTTGGGTCTGCCTGGAAAAATCGCCTTCAATGCTTTTTTTCTTATTTTTGTATTCCTGTTTTACTTGTTCGATAGTCGCTTGCCTTAATTCTTCATTTACATCGGTAATGATGAAACTGGCGAAATAAACCACTTTTTCCAAAGCCTGCATAGACAGATCGAGCGCCAAACCGATCTTAGAAGAAATACCGCGCAAAAACCAAATATGCGTACATGGGGACTGAAGGGTAATGTGCCCCATTCTTTCACGACGAACTAAGCTGCGAGTTACCTCCACTCCGCATTTATCGCAAATAATACCCTTATAACGTATCTTTTTATACTTACCGCAATAACACTCCCAATCCTTTGACGGACCAAAAATTCGTTCGCAAAATAAACCGTCTTTCTCTGGTTTTTGCGTGCGATAATTAATGGTTTCCGGTTTGACAACCTCGCCATAAGACCAGCTTAAAATATCGTCAGGCGATGCCAATTTTAATTTGATGGCATCAAAATCGGTAGTTTTTATTGGATTCATCATATATTGATTATAGAAATTTGTTAGCTAATAATTAAGGCTTCTCTTTTTTTTCTTCGCTGGGGCTGAAATTAGCCTGCTCGGAAAATATGTTAGGAGGCCTTTCTTCTTCTATCTTTTCCAATTCTACCAAATTGCCCTCGGCATCCAATAAGCTAACATCCAAACACAAACCCTTTAACTCCCGTATCAAAACGTTAAAAGATTCCGGCACGTTCAATTTTTTTATCTGCTCGCCCTTGATAATCGCCTCATAGGCCTTGCTTCTTCCCGGCACATCGTCGGATTTAATTGTCAAAATTTCTTGTAAGGTATGGGCTGCGCCGTAGCCTTCGAGCGCCCAAACTTCCATTTCGCCAAATCTCTGTCCGCCAAACTGGGCTTTGCCGCCCAAGGGCTGTTGCGTGATCAGAGAATATGGGCCGATTGAACGTTGGTGTATTTTGTCTTCAACCATATGATTCAATTTCAACATATACTTGTAGCCAACTGTGACTTTATGCTCAAAAGAATCGCCAGACTTGCCGTTATAGAGGGAAACCTTGCCGTCTTCTGGCAAACCAGCCTTCGCTAACAGCTGTTTAATATCTTCTTCTCTTATGCCGTCTAACGACGGAATAGCGACTTTGATGTTTAATTTTCTCGCGGCAAAACCTAAATGTGTTTCCAAGAGCTGACCCAAGTTCATGCGAGAAACAATACCCAAGGGAGACAGGACGATATCAACTGGCGTACCATCTTCCATATAAGGCATGTCTTCAATCGGCACGATTTTTGAAATTACACCCTTGTTGCCATGACGACCAGCCATCTTGTCTCCGACCTGAATTTTTCTTAAATTCGCCACTGTTACCTGGATCGACTGAATCACTCCGGCCGATAGCTTATCGCCTGCTTCTCGTGAAAAAATCTTCACATCAACCACTTTGCCATGTTCTCCGTGCTCAAGGTACAAAGAGGAGTCGCGGACATCTTTGGCTTTCTCGCCAAAAATGGCGCGTAACAATTTTTCCTCAGCCGAAAGCTCAGTTTCGCCTTTCGGAGTGATTTTACCCACCAAAATATCTCCACTTGAAACTTCAGCGCCGATCCTCACAATCCCCTTTTCGTCCAAATCTTTTAATTTTTCGTCGCCAATATTGGGAATATCGCTAGTCACCAGCTCTGGACCAAGCTTGGTGTCGCGTACGTCAATCGTATAATCTTCTATGTGAATCGAAGAAAAAACATCGTCTCTAACCAATCTTTCGGAAATAACAATCGCATCTTCGTAGTTAAAGCCCTCCCAAGTCATAAAAGCCACCAATACATTGCGTCCGAGCGCCAATTCGCCTTTATCAATAGCTGAAGCATCGGTTAAAACTTCGCCTTTTTTTACTTCTTGGCCTTTAAAGACAATCGGTCTTTGATTGATGCAAGTTGATGCGTTGGATCGTAAAAATTTATTCAGTTTATAACACTTGCTCTTATCGTCTTTATCTCTCACTTCAACGCAAGAACTCTCTACTTTTGAAATAATTCCGCCTGATTCAGCAAGAACAATATGTCCGGAATCACAAGCCGCTTTCATTTCAATGCCAGTTCCGACAATGGGCGACTCGGCAGAAATCAGAGGCACCGCCTGACGTTGCATATTAGTTCCCATCAATGCCCTGATGCCATCATCATGCTCTAGAAAAGGTATCAACGAAGTAGCAATCGAAACAATTTGATTGGCGGCAACACCGATATAATCAATATTGCTCACATTATCGATTGATGGTTGCCCGTATTTTCTGACTTCTGTTTTTTCTACCAAAAAATAACCGTTATTATCGATCGGGGTGGTAAAAGAGGCGGTGATGCATCTTTCTTCTGCGAATGCTTCTAAAAATACAATTTCATTGGTAACTATGGGCTTAATCGGTATGGTTACATGGCCCAATTTTCGTTGCAACTCTTCGGCGGCTTGCCTGGTAATTATTTCGCCTGCCGCAATAAGAAGTTTCCCGGGCTGACCGTCTTTAATTTCAAATATATCTTCTCTAGTAATTTTATTTGTCGTGATCTCTGGATTATTTTCAACGTCATGCAGCACAACACGATATGGCGATTCAATGAAGCCATAGCTATTTACTCTGGCGAAACTTGCAAGATGACCGACCAAGCCAATATTCGGGCCTTCGGGAGTGGCAATTGGGCAAATGCGCCCGTAGTGAGTGGTGTGAACATCGCGCACTTCAAAACCAGCTCGCTCACGAGTCAGTCCGCCCGGCCCCATAGCCGATAATCTCCGCTTATGCTCCAATTCCGCCAAGGGGTTAGTCTGATCCATAAATTGAGATAACTGTGAAGACATGAAAAACTCCTTGACCACGCTGATTACCGGTCTAGCGTTAATCAATTTATTCGGAGTTAAACTGTCCAGATCGATAATGCTCATCCGGTCTTTGACGATTCTTTCCATGCGCGCCAAACCGACTCTAAATTTGTTTTGAATCAATTCACCGATTGCTCTGACACGGCGGTTGCCCAAATGATCGATATCATCTTCTTTGCCTTGAGTAATATTCAGCCTAATAACTTCGGAAATAATAGCGATTAAATCTTCGCATCGCAAAACTCTGGTTTCTTTGTTGTTTGGAATGTCAAAATTAAATCTTTTATTCAATTTATACCGGCCGACTCGGTCAAAATCATAGCGATCAAAGCGGAAAAACATTGAATGGATCAACTGCCTAGCGTTATCGGAAGTGGCTAAATCACCCGGCCTGATTCTCTTGTAAACTTCCTTCAAGCCCTCGGCTTCATTTTTAGCAACATCCTTGGCAATAGTGGAATTAATATAGCTAGTCTCGCCGTCAAGATCCACTTCTTGAAAAAGTTGCTTCAGCTCTTCATCACTGGAAAAACCGAAAGCTCTGAGTAAGGAAGTGATAGCCACTTTTCTCTTGCGATCAATTCTCGCCCAAATCACATTGTTGGAATCGGTTTCTATTTCAACCCAAGCACCTCTGTTGGGGATAATCTTCGCTCCATAGTATTTGCGCCCCTTGATAAATTCTGAAGAAAAAATAACGCCCGCGCTACGTATCAGTTGAGAAACAACCACTCTTTCAATGCCGTTTACGATAAAAGTTCCGTTCTTTGTCATCAAAGGAAAATCGCCCAGAAAAACTTCCTGCGCCAACGCTTGCTCGGTTTTTTTGTTTACCAGCCGCGCCTTGACCCTCAGCGAAGCTTCAAAAGTTATATTTTTCGCCTTACATTCAGCTTCGTTGAATTTTGGCTCGTCTAAATAATAATCTTCCAAATATAACTCTAGATCGCGACCGATAAAATCGGTGATCGGAGATATTTCGTCAAACAGATCGGCCAAACCTTCGTCCATGAACCAACAGTAAGAATCTTTTTGTATCTCTATCAAGTCAGGCAATGGCGTACTGACGGTTGTTTTGGCCAGATACTGCCGTGGATTAATTTTCGTTTGTGACATAGGTTTATTATTGCGCCCTAACCCCAAACCTTGAGTGAAAAAATTTATCCGAAATAAAAAACCTCATTTGCTTTTTGCAATGAGTTGAATCTATTTCTTTAATTTAAGAGGTCTGCGACCAAAACAGGAGTTTTTTTAAACACTCTTTTGGAACTTAATAAATAAAGCGGGCAAGAAGCATGGATTATTTTGCAAATATTTAATAAATTAAAATTTAAAAGAAAAAATGTAGAAAAACAAAAATCAGCTAACTAGCGAATAAACACCGTGTTATTTCAGTTTCTATTTTTTATTTATGATATATTTAATACTAATGTTTTACAAATCTTAATTTATACTAACAATATTTTTTTTGCTTGTCAAGGGGTTGTATTAGGGGTTGTATTAGTCAGTAAAGTATTGACAAAATTTACCTATTAAGATATTATTATAATAACAATCAAATAAGCGGCCGCCAAGGCTGTTTTTTAATAATCAATAAATATATATGGAAAAAATAGTTAATTATATCAAGGCTTCAATCGAGGAAATGAAAAAAGTTACCTGGCCGACTAAAAAAGAGACTTACAACTATACCATGTTGGTTATAGGCATTAGCCTGGGTGTAGCGGTTTTTCTGTGGGGTTGCGACAAATTATTTGAATTTGGCCTGCAATACATCATAACTAACCAAACTCTTTTTAATTAATAAAAACTACCTGCGATTTGGCAGGAAGCTTTTACCATTTTTTATGGCAAAACAAGTACTAAATCAAGGCAGACGCTGGTATGTGCTTCACACCTACTCCGGCTATGAAGAAAACGTTTCCCAAAATTTGAAACAAAGGATTGAATCGATGGATATGGAAGACAAGATTTTTAATATATTGATTCCGACTGAAAAAAAAATAAAAATTAAAAACGGCAAGAGAAAAGTGGTGGAAGAAAAAATATTCCCAGGATATGTTTTGGTGGAAATGGTGGTTACCGATGATTCATGGTACGTTGTGAGAAACACCCCAAACGTTACTGGTTTTATTGGCACCGGCACCATACCAACGCCGATTTCCGACCATGAAGTGAAGGAATTGCAAAAACGAATGGGAGTTGAAGAGCCGAAATTCAAAATCGATGTTAGCGTCAATTCGCCTGTCAGGGTAATCGATGGACCTTTCAAAAACATGGACGGCAAAGTGATTGATATTGACGAAGCAAAAGGGAAAATCAAAATTTTGGTTTCAATGTTTGGTCGTGAAACTCCGATTGAATTGGATTTCCTGCAAATTAAAAAGATTTAAATTAGAATTATATTAATATTGTTTATATCCGTCATTTTGCAATGAGCTTCTACGGCATATAAATTCGAAAAATATGGCAGTTAAAAAGAAAAAAATAAACGCTAAAATAAAGCTACAAATACCGGCCGGACAAGCAAATCCAGCTCCTCCAGTCGGTCCTGCGCTGGGACAGCACGGCGTTAATATTCAAGAATTCTGCACCAGATTCAACGAAAAGACCCGCGATAAAATGGGAGATATTACTCCGGTAGAAATAACGGTTTTTGAAGATAGAACCTTTGACTTTATCTTGAAAATTCAACCTGCTGCCGAATTGATAAAAAAGGCAGCTAAAATAAGCAAAGGTTCGGGCAAGCCGAAACTGGAAACTATCGGTTCAATTACCAATGCTCAATTGAAAGAAATAGCCCGGACAAAAATGGCCGATCTCAACGCCAATGATATTGAAGCGGCAATGAAAATTATTGCTGGAACAGCCCGGCAAATGGGAGTAGAAATAAAAGATTAATAAAATAATAATTTGTAGGACCTGGGTTTGCAGATTGGCAAGCCAAGGGCTCGCACCACGAATACATGGAAACACTATTCGATAAAAATAAATTATATTCACCAGAAGAGGCTATCGCTTTGACAAAACAACTAGCCAAAGCCAAATTTGATGCTTCAGTTGAACTGCATGTCAGGCTGGGAATTAACACGAAAAAAAGCGATCAGCAAATCAGGGCGGCGGTTAGCTTGCCTCATGGTACCGGTAAAACAATCAAGGTGGCGGCTTTCGTGCCAGCGGATAGAGAAGCTGAAGCCAAACAAGCTGGCGCGGATTTGGTCGGTAATGACGATTTGATTGCTGAAATAAAAAAAACCGAAAAAACTGACTTTGATGTAGCCATCGCAACTCCTGATATGATGAAATCATTGACCGTGATAGCCAAAATTCTTGGCACCAGAGGATTGATGCCTTCACCAAAAAACGAAACTATTACTACCAATCCCGCTAAAACCATTGCCGAACTGAAAAAAGGAAAGGTTAGTTTCAAAAATGATGATACTGGGAATATTCATGTAGCTATCGGAAAAATTTCTTTTGGCAATGATAAATTGCTGGAAAATTTTCAAACCATGATCGAGATGATCAAGAAAATCAAACCAGCAACAGCCAAAGGGTCATATATAAAAAACGTTTCTCTCAGTTCTACCATGGGCCCCGGAATCAAAGTCCAAAACTAACCAAAATTGCTAAAAAGCGTCGCTTATAAAGTGACGCTTTTTTATAAAAAAATTACCTTTAAAAAGTTGCCGAAATACAATCTTTTTGTTAGAATAAAAACACTTAAGTGGATAAGTAATTTATTAATATCATAAACAAGGAGAAAATTTTTACCTTGTTTTTTTACCCCAAAAACCACCTCTGTTTTGGGTGGCAAGCGGTTAATAACACTATGCCTGAAGAAAAATACCATCGTCCCTCATGGGATCAATATTTTATGGAAATCACCAAAATGGTAGGCAGTCGCGGCACTTGCGATCGCGGACGTAGCGGTTGCGTGATTGTCAAAGATAAGAGGATTATCACTACCGGCTACGTCGGTTCGCCGATAGGCTTGAAACATTGCGACGAAGTGGGGCATGAAATGCACACCGTTACCCACCCTGACAGTAAACAAACTAGGCATTGCATCAGAACAGCCCATGCCGAACAAAATGCCATTTGCCAAGCTGCCAGATTCGGCATCTCGTTAGACGGGGCTACTATTTATGCCAAAATGACCCCTTGTTATGCCTGTGCCAAAATGATTATCAATGCCGGAATAAAAAGAGTTGTCTGCGAATTGGATTATCATGCCAGCGCTAGAAGCAAAGAAATTTTCGCCGAAGCCGGCATTCAATTTAATTTACTTTTTCAGCAAATAAACACCTATCGGGATATGATCCCAAATGAAATCAGTCACTTGCCCGAAATCCAAACAGAAAGCCTATCTGAAAAAAACTTACTTTGCGAAGAAACTCCTTTTTAATAATCCTATGACCAAAAAACTGGTAATTGGCCTAGTCGGAGAAATTGCCTCCGGCAAAGGCACTGCGGTAAATTACTTGGAAGAAAAATATCAAGCCTCTGCTTTCCGTTTCTCCACAGTTCTCCGTGATGTTTTAGAAAGGCTTCATCTGGAAATTAACCGTCAAAATTTACAAACAATTTCTCTGGTTTTACGACAAAATTTTGGCGACAATCTCCTTGCCAAAGCCATAGCTAATGATGCGAAGAATGCCAACAGCCAATTGATCGTCATTGACGGCATCAGACGATTAACAGACCTAGAATACCTCAAATTACTGCCAGAATTTAAGCTAGCCTATATTACCGCCTCTCCGGAAATAAGATACCAAAGGCTTATCAAACGTTCGGAAAATACTGACGACAAGAATAAAACCTACCTGCAATTTCTAAAAGACCACCAAGCAGAAACCGAATTGGCGATTCCCCAAATAGGTCTCCAAGCTGAATATTTGCTTGATAATTCCGGATCAATTGAAGCGTTAGAAAAAAACATTGATTTATTGATTGAAAAATACCGCTAGTTGATAATTAGCATACAAGGAGGAGTGCAGAGTCTGCGCTCTTTTTAATGTAATCTTATGCAAAACATCAAAGAAATAATAAATACAACATTCGGTAATTCTGATGACGCTCAAGTTCAAAATTACGGCAAATTTATTGTGATTGACGGAACAGACGGAAGTGGCAAAGCCACTCAATCTCAATTACTTACTCAGAGGCTGTTTAACGCTGGCCTCCAAGTAGAACTGGCGGATTTCCCTCAATATAACACCAAATCAGCCGGTCTGGTGGAAGAATACCTTTCTGGTAAATACGGCACGCCAGAAGAGGTCGGACCGTACCGCGCTTCTATTTTTTATGCCTGTGACCGCTACGATGCGAGCTTTAAAATAAAAAAATGGCTAGCAGAAGGTAAAGTGGTAATTTCCAATCGTTATGTTACCGCTAACATGGGGCATCAGGGCGGGAAAATAGATAACAAATCAGAAAGAAAGGCATTCTTTGAATGGCTGTACCGAATTGAATACGAACTGTTTGATATCCCCAAACCTGACTTAAATATCATACTGCACGTAGAGGCAAATATTTCACAAAAACTCTCTCAAACCAGAACAAAGATAGATTGGGCGGGAAAAACCAACGATATTCACCAAGATGACTTAAATCACTTAAAAAACGCCGAAAAAGTTTATTCGGAAATTGCTGATAGTTTTCCCAATTTTTCTTTAATCAAATGCACGCGCGATGGGCAGATACTCACTCGTGAAGAAATTAACGACTTAATTTGGCGTGAGATTATTGGCGTGATCGCTCCTTTAAGAAAGCCCTTCCATGCTCCTAATTTTAAAAAGCTCTACGAAGAAACAATCAACCATTCGGTTGATTCGGCGGATAACTTAATTCTAAAAGTTGAAAAACTCTACCCTTTCGCCAAATTGCCGACCCGAGCTTATGATTTTGACGCCGGTTTAGATCTTTATTCTTGCGATTATTACTCTCTGTTGCCTGGAGAAAAAGCTCTAGTTAACACTGGAATAAAATTAGCGATACCAGAGGGCAGAGTTGGTTTAATCTGGGATAAAAGCGGACTTGCCAAATCAGGCATTCATACTATGGGCGGAGTGATTGACGCAGGATACCGGGGGGAAATCATGGTCGGTTTGATTAATTTAAGCCATGATATCTACAATATTAGTCCCGGACAAAAAATCGCTCAAATGTTATTACAAAAAATTGAACTGCCGCAAATTGTCGAAACAAACATCGATGATAAAACAGCCAGAAACAACGGTGGCTTCGGCAGTAGCAGTTTGTTCTAAGATTTATTAATAAAAAAGATTGCTTTTAAAAATATGGAAATAACACCCCGTGTTTACGCCCTAAAAGGACTCCCGCCAGAAGTTGTGGCAGTCGCGTTTGCCAAATGTTCTCGCTCTCCTCTGCCATTTGATCAAATTGCCAAAGAATTGACCGAAGCAAAATCAGCTGATTTTCATGAAAAATGGGTAATCAATTACGGGCACGCCTCGGTAGCGGAGCATGCCTGCCTAAATTTAGCAATTGAAGACGTATCGTTACTGGCGGTTGAATGCTTGCAGTCAAATCGTCTCGCCTCTTTTACCGAAAAATCATCCCGCTATCAAATCTATGATCGCGAAAGAATTTTTATACCAAAAAATATTGCGGCCGATCAAGAATTAAAAGATATTTATCAGGGCGCGGTAAATCAATTATTCGATGTTTATGAAAAATCAATAGAACCAATCAAGCAAGCGATCTTTCGCCTTTATCCCAATAAGGATAATGAACCGGAACAAGTTTGGCAATCAAAAATTAAATCAAAATGGATTGATATCTGCCGTTTCTTACTGCCCAACTGCGTATTGGCCAATCTCGGCATGACAGCTAACGCCAGAACTTGGGAATACGCCATAACGAAAATGCTGTCGCACCCGCTGCAAGAAGCAAGAGAGCTCGGACGTGAAGTTAAAAAAACCACCCTAGCCATCACGCCAACCTTGGTTCAATTCGCCGAACCAAACGAATATTATATTTTGAACGAACAATATCTAATGAATAAAGCCGGCAATATCAGCCTGGAAGATTCAAATAATAATTTCAATTCCGATCAAAAATTGTCCGTCGAACTGATTGATTATGATCCTGCTGGCGAGGATAAAGTTATCGCCGGACTTCTCTATAAATACCGCGCTATTTCTTTTATTCAAGCCTTGGATTATGCAAAAAACATGGGTGTCGGGGAAAAAGAACAGCTATTCAAAAATATCCTAGAAAAAGCCAGAAACTACTATGACAAGCCGCCACGAGAGCTAGAATATCCTTATTACACTTTTGATTGTTTGCTTGACCAGGGAGCTTATTACGACTTAAAAAGAAACCGGATAATGACGCAAACTCCTCAAATTCTGCACGGCCAATACGGCTTTTATACTCCGAAAATTTTTGCTGAAGTTGGTTTGGGAAGAGATTACCAGAACGCCATGGAAAGAGCGCACAACGCCTGCCAAACCTTAGCGAAAAAACATCCTTACGAAGCGCAATATCTGACAACCAAGGCCACTGCCCGAAGATTTATTATGAAAATGAATTTGCGCGAAGCGTTTTACTTCATTGGTTTGCGCAGCCGTAAGTCAGGCCATTTCATGTACCGCAAAATAGCGCGGATGTGCTATGAACATATTGCCAGAGTTCATCCGCTAGCCGCCAAGTACATCATGGTTGATAAAGAAAAATAAAAAGCGTCAAAACCCCGTATTTATACCAACAAACCAGTGCAAAGCGGGGTTTTTGCTTGCTTAATAAATATTTTTGCGATAAAATAAAGCGATATAACAATAATAAATATGGAAAATAAATACGATGTTATTATCGGACTAGAAATACATGCGGAACTAAAAACAAGGACAAAAATGTTTTGTACTTGCGATAATAATGCTACCGACAAAGAGGCAAACACTACCGTTTGTCCGATTTGCTTGGCCCATCCCGGCACCCTGCCAGTGCCAAACCTACAAGCGATTGAGTGGACCATTTTGCTGGGCTTGGCGCTTCATTGCCAAATAAATAAATTATCAAAATTTGACCGCAAAAATTATTTTTATCCCGATCTGCCGAAAGGATACCAAATATCGCAATTCGACCTGCCGATTGCTTATGGCGGTTATCTGGAAGTAGCTAATGAAAAAATAATGATCACGCGCATCCATCTAGAAGAAGACACTGGAAAATTGCTCCATCCGGCTGGTAAAAATTATTCCCTGGTAGATTACAACCGAGCTGGAACGCCGTTGATTGAAATGGTTACCGAACCGGTGATCCGCGACGCTACGACTGCCAAAAATTTTTGCCAAGGTTATCAGCAAATTTTGCGCTATCTAGGAATATCTGAAGCCGACATGGAAAAGGGAGAGATGCGCTGTGAGGCTAATGTCAGCATTCAGGAAAAAAATCGCTGGGAATATCTTGACGGCCAAATCAAACCGAAAGAAAATTATCGCCTCAATCCCAAGATTGAATTAAAAAATATTAATTCCTTCAAAGCGATGGAGCGCGCTATCGACTATGAAATAAGGCGCCAAGAGCAAGCTTTAGCTGATGGAGAAAAATTATTACAAGAAACGCGAGGCTGGAACGACGACAAATCCATAACCTTCAGCCAAAGAATCAAGGAGACATCAGCTGATTACCGTTATTTTCCCGAACCCGATATACCACCGCTGGCGATAAACGATGAATGGATAGAAAAAATAAAAGCCAACTTAGTTGAACTGCCCACAGATAAAGCCAAAAGATTTCGCGACGAGTATCTATTCAGCCAAAATGAGGCCAAGATTCTTGCTCAAGACAAACCACTTGCGGATTTTACCGAACAAACCATCTCAGAACTATGTTCATGGATTATCGCCAACGGAGACGATTGGGAAAGACAAAAAAACAAACTTGCTAAAATCACCGCTAATTGGCTGATAAATGAACTATTCAAGCACCTTAAAGCCGAAGGTCAAGACGTTAAAAATCTAAAAATCACCCCGGAAAATTTTGCCGAACTTGTTTGTTTGATTTACCAGGGAAAAATCAATTCTTCTGCCGGTCAAACAATTCTTGCCGAAATGTTCAAACAAGGAGGCGATCCCACGGATATAATGTCTGACTTGGGATTGGAGCAAATTGATGACCTGACCCAACTTGAAGTAATCATCGAGGGTATCGTTGAACAAAACCCGAAACAAGCCGAACAATTTCGCCAAGGAAAAGAAAATATTTTACAATATTTTGTCGGACAAGCTATGGCAGCCACCAAGGGCAAAGCGAATCCAAAATTAGTTTTAGAATTATTAAAAAAAATCTTATTTCTTAAAAATTAAAAATTTTCTGATAACTTTTTCAATTTCATCATAACTATCAAGCCAAAATATTTTCCTCCCCTGCTTTTCCCAACGCCTGAACCAAGTCATTTGACGTTTGGCAAATTGTCTGATGGCAATATTCAATTGCTTAATCAGTTCTTCATAACAAATCTTTTTCTGCAAATACCTGCTTACAAAACGATATTCCAAACCGAAACTATCAAGACGTTGCCAATCCAGGCCATTTTGGTGTAAATTTTCAACCTCTGATACTAGCCCTTGTCTTTCTAACCGCTGGCTCAATCTGTCTGCTATTTTTTGTTTTAGCTCTTCCCTATCGGGCGCAAGTCCAATCAATAAACAATCATATTTTGGATTCTGTTTAGAAATGTTTTTAATCTTATCGCCCGCCTTAAGGATCTCTAAATATCTCACTAAACGACGTTTGTTTTTTCTATCGCTTTGACTTATTTTTTTTGCTAAATCGGGAGATAATTTTTTTATCTCTTCAAACAATGCTCTATCAGTTTTTTGTTCTAAGGTTTTCCGCCTATTCCAATCAGGGTTAACGGGGGTAAGCAAATAATTGTCAACGATAGCTTGCAAGTACAAACCGCTGCCACCTACCAAAATAGGCAATTTGCCGCGCTGTAAAATATCATCAATCGCCTTGAAAGCTAATCTCTGATAATCGGCTAAATTAAAATTCTGGTCAGGCGTTGCAACATCGATCAAGTAATAAGGCACGTGCGAAAGTTTATCAGTTTTTATTTGATACTCTTGTTTATCCTTACCCGTGCCAATATCCATGCCGCGATAAACTTGCCTGGAATCAGCACTGACAATCTCGCCATTAAACTTTATTGCCAAAGCAACGGCTATTTTTGTTTTACCGCTGGCCGTAGGACCGATAATTGCTATTATTTTATTTTTATTTATTTTTTTCATCTGAGAGTTGTTATTTAAAATTTTTAATAACTAACTATTTTATATAAATCCAATAATTATCTTATAATCCGCTATCTTGCTGTCTGCTGCCGACTAGGCCGAAGCTGGCGACCTGCCCTATCTTCACCATGACAAATTCTCCGGCTTTTATATTTTCCCCTGATTTTATTTTTACCACTTTATTAGTACCAGTTCTACCAAACCACTCTCCTTTTTTCCTTTCTTCCGCTAATACCTTGACTATTTTACCTAGATATTTTTCATTGTTTTTGAAAGCAGTTTTTTTCAGCTCAATATTCAAAATTTCTTCACGAATTTTTTTTTCTTTAGCGCTGACATTATCTTCAAACTTCGACGCTGCGGTGCCAGGCCTTGAACTGTATTGGGCCAAATAAGCCATATCAAATTGTGCCTGGTGAAACAATTTTTTAGAATTAGCAAATTGCTTCTTGTTCTCACCGGGAAATCCTACGATAACATCGGTAGTTACTGCCAAATCAGGCATCAAGCTTTTCGCTTTATTTATTAAACCCAAATAATGGCTGGAAGTATAATGGCGATTCATTTTTTTCAAGATCTCATCGTCTCCGGATTGCGCCGGCAGATGGAGATGATGACAAACCTTTTGACAATTTGCCATCTTATTAATCATTTCATCGCTCATATCCTTGGGGTGGCTGGTAAAAAATCTGATCCAGAAATCTCCAGGAATATCATTGATTTTGCCCAGTAAATCCGAAAAATTAATATCCCTGCCGTTGATTCTACCTTGATAACTATTTACATTTTGGGCGATTAAATTGACCTCCTTATAACCGCGATCGACTAAATTTTTAGCTTCGTTTATTATTTCCTTGGCTGAACGATATATTTCTTTTCCGCGAGCATACGGCACAACGCAATAAGAACAATAATTATCACAACCATTACCGATCGGGATGAAAGCGCTGAAATTTGAGGACATTTTCGGTTCAATTTTTAAATAGTCGCAACTGTTCTGATTATTGCTTCCTGGTCTTGTTGATAATGATTTTATCTTCGGAATATCCACTATGGGCAACCACTCGTCAACCCATCTATCCAATCTTTTTTTTACATCGTCTCGATACACTAGGCAACCAGTTAAAATTATCTTCGCCTTTTTATTTCGTTTTTTGATTTCGGGAATTAAACCGTAAGCCCGGTTTTCAGCTGATTGTCTGACGCCACAAGTATTAACAACTATCAAATCGGCCTGACTCCTTTCGTCAGACCGTTGGTAGCCGTTTTTTTCTAAAAATCCGGCAAATCTCTCGCTATCTGATTTGTTCATCTGGCAACCAATAGTGATGATATGGTATTTCTTGTTTGCCATGTCATTCTTCAAGCTGTTTTAACAACTCTTTTTGTTTTTTGTTTAAATTGGTCGGGGTTTTGACAATAATTTCCACCATGTGATCGCCTCGTTTTACTCCGCCAAAAGCGCCTCGCTGGTTTAATACTGGCACCCCCTTGGCGCGTAAAATAAAAACTTTTCCCGATTGAGTGCCTTCGGGAATTTTTAAAGAAACTTCGCCATCAACAGATTGTAGGTCGATTTTCGCACCCAAGGCTGCCTGAGCAAAACTGATTTCGGCTTTTGATAAAATATTATAACCATCGCGAACAAAATTCTTATCAGATAAAACTCTGATTTTTAAATACAAATCGCCGCTAGCCGAGTTCTTGGCTCCAGCTTCCCCCTGTCCAGACAGGCGAATAGTTTCACCATTATCAATTCCTGCTGGAATTTTAACCTTTAGCTTGACGCTGTCTTTGGTCAAGCCGGATCCTTGGCAATGAGAACACTGATGAGTAAAGATTTTTCCTTCGCCCGAACAATCGGGACAAACGATTTGAGTTTGAATAGTGCCAAAAATCGTCCGCTGAGACCTCATTTGCCTGCCCGAACCGCGACAGGCAGAACAATTTTCTGCTTTACTGCCAGGCTCCGCTCCGATACCTTGGCAATGTTGGCATTTAACTGTTTTGGACAGGGAGATTTCTTTTTCCGTACCAAAAACTGCTTCAAGAAAATCAAGAGTCAAGATTGCTTCAATGTCTTTGCCTCTCCTATTTCGGTTTGAACTTCTTTGTGAGTGACCGCCGCCTGAGAAGCCGAACATATCGCCCAGACCACCAAATAAATCCCCTAAATCATCAGCATTAACATTAAAACCATTGGTAAAACCGGAAAAATCTCGAAAACCATCAAAACCTTGGAACCCACCGCCAGCTTGAGCATGTTCAAAAGAAGAGCCAAATTGGTCATATTGAGATCTTTTTTTGGCATCTCCCAAGACTTGATAAGCTTCATTAATTTCTTTAAATTTAGCTTCATTGCCACCTTTTTTATCAGGATGATGCTCGTGGGCTAATTTACGAAAAGCCTTTTTGATTTCTTCTTGATTGGCGTTTTTTTCCACACCCAATGTTTTGTAATAATCCTTGCCCATAAAATATTGCTTTTATTTACAGATGAAAACCGATTTCTTTGTCTATATTTTCCGCTTCTTTAATTTGGCCGAATTGTTCTTCATATCTTTTTAAATTTTCGTTCATCGCGTTAACCAAGCGCTTGAAATGGCCGGGACTGGTGATGACTTTTGCCACCACTCTGCCGGAAGGAGGCAGCACGTTGGAAAATACCAATTGAAACTCTTCTTTATTGTGGTTAATATGGGCCAAATTAGCATATTCAGCTCCAGGGATACTATCAGCAATTTTTATTTCGTTGGGTTGTTGATTGGACATATTAAATGTATTTTGGCGGAGCTTTTAAGCTCCGCCAAAATTTTAACTTATATTAATATAGCTTGTTACTTTTTTTCTTCAAATTCACCTTCTACCGGTTCCTGTTTCGGGCCTTGGTCCGTTTGTTCCGCACCTGTCTGACCGCCAGATCCAGCCTCAGATTGAGCGCCAGGAGCGCTTTGAGCTTGCTGTTGGTACATGGCTGCGCCTATTTTCTGAGCTACTTGATTTAGCTCATCCATCTTGCTTTTCATTTCATCATATTGATCAGAGTCTTTCACCTTCTTCAATGCTTCTAATTTTTCTTCTAATTCTTTCTTGTCTTCCGGTTTCATTTTCTCGCCCGATTCCTTGATCAATTTTTCAGTTTGGAACACCACGGCTTCTGCCATATTTTTAATTTCAATTTGTTCTTTTTTCTTCTTATCTTCATCAGCGTGAAGCTCGGCTTCTTTTTTCATCTTTTCCACTTCTTCCTTTGATAAACCGGAAGAAGAAGTGATGGTTATTTTTTGCACGCGATTCGTCGCTTTATCTTTGGCGCTAACATTCAAGATTCCATTGGCATCAAGATCGAAGCTAACTTCAACCTGCGGAACGCCACGCGGCGCCGGAGGAATGCCATCCAAAATAAATCTGCCCAACGTCTTATTATCTGAAGCCATCGGCCTCTCGCCTTGCAAAACGTGAATTTCCACGCTACTTTGGCTATCGGCAGCTGTAGAAAAAATTTGAGATTTGGATGTAGGAATAGTGGTGTTTCTCTCAATCAAAGGAGTGGCGACTCCACCGAGGGTTTCAATGCCCAAAGTAAGCGGAGTAACATCCAAGAGCAACACATCCTTAACATCACCCTGGAGTACGCCCGCCTGGACTGCCGCGCCAAGGGCAACCACTTCATCGGGGTTTACACCCAAGTGTGGCTCCTTGCCGAAAAATTCTTTTACTTTCTGCTGTACCAAGGGCATACGCGTCATACCGCCGACCATAATAATTTCCTCCAAATCGCTAGCTGTCAAACCGGCATCTTTGAGCGCCGCTTGACAAGGCTCAATGGTTTTCGCCACCAAGTCTCCAACTAATTCTTCCAATTTTGCCCTGGACATTTTCATTACTAAGTGTTTCGGTCCGTTGGCATCGACTGAAATAAAAGGCTGGTTAATTTCAGTTTCCATGGTGGTTGAAAGCTCAATTTTAGCCTTTTCCGCAGCTTCCTTGATTCGCTGCAAAGCCAGAGTATCTTTTGACAAGTCCAACCCTTGATCTTTTTTAAACTCACCGATAATCCAATTGATTATCCGCTGATCAAAGTCTTCTCCGCCCAAGTGGGTATTGCCGTTAGTTGATTTCACTTCAACCGTATCTTCGCTTACATCCAAAACCGATATGTCAAAAGTGCCTCCGCCCAAATCATAAACGGCGATCTGTTGCCCTTTCTTCTTTTCAAAACCGTAGGCCAAAGCGGCCGCTGTCGGTTCGTTGATAATTCGCTTGACCTCAAGTCCTGCAATCTTGCCCGCGTCCTTTGTTGCCTGACGCTGGGAATCATCGAAATAGGCCGGCACAGTAATGACCGCTTCGGTAATTTTTTCTCCGATGCGAGCTTCGGCGTCTGCTTTTAATTTAGAAAGTATCATCGCAGAAACTTCTTGCGGGGTATATTCCTTGCCGCTTATCAATACCTTCACTCCGCCGTTGGCTTTAACGATTTTGTAGGGCATAACTTTCAAATCTCGCTGTATTTCCTCATCTTCAAAACGACGCCCGATCAGCCTCTTGACTGAATAAACCGTATTTTCCGGATTGGTCACGGCTTGACGCTTAGCAGACTGTCCAACTAAACGCTCGCCATTTTTGGATACAGCAACAATCGAGGGAGTTGTCCTGGCTCCTTCTGAATTCTCCAAGATCTTCGGCTGGCCACCTTCGATAATTGCCATAGCACAATTGGTAGTGCCAAGATCAATGCCTAATATTTTGCTCATATTATTTTACTTTATAATTTTGACTTTAAGATTTAAATCTAAAAATCAATGCTTAATTATATTAAATTCTTCCCGCTCACCGCACAAGCCTTGCCACTGATAATATCGGTATCTCCATACCAGCTTAATCTCGGCAGGAATTTGCGCAGTTAACGGGAAGCTTGACCCCCTATCTCGCTATTAAATAGAGATTTATCGGGGGTCAAGTGTTATTTTTTCTTAGTTTCAATCTTGATAGTCTTCGGCTTTGCTTCAGGAGCTTTTGGAATTATAATTTTCAATACTCCGTCCTCCGCCGCTGCTTTGGCGCTATCGCCCAAGACATGGGTCGGTAAAGGAATGCTTCGGTAGAAGCTGCCGCGCCTGATTTCTTTGCGGTAATAATTCTTGTCTTCTACTTCGCTCTTTTTTTCGCTTTCGCCCTTGATTGTTAAAACGTCATTTTCAATGGAAATATTAACATTTTCCGGATCAATGCCAGCCAATTGAGATTCGATGATGACATTTTCTTTGTCTTCATACATATCAACCGCGGGAACGAATCCGCTTTGGGCGCCGCGTAGAATCGGCGAAAAATCAGAAAACATTTTATCCATTTCTTCAAATTGTTCAAGAAATGGAGTCCATTTGATTAGTGGTGACATAAATTTATTCTCCTTTCACTACCAAATTTCAAAAAAATCCGGTAGTAATTAAAATTATAATTAAAATAATTATTTTTTGGTTATATATACCGCTACCTTGGCCGGAATGATTACCTTTCCATGCAATTTATAGCCCGACTTTATCTCCTTGGCTACAATATTATCAAGCTTTTTATCATCCGTTTCCTCGTTATTAACCGCTTCCATGGTAAGATGGTCAAATTTTTTGCCGGTTGCTTCAATCTCCTCAACCCCAAAATTGATTAATATATCTTTAAACTGCTTGATAATATATTTTACTCCCTCTATCCAGCCGTTGGTATCGAGCTGTTCATTGGAATGGATCAAGGAAATCTTCATATTATCGTATACCGGCAAAATTTCCATAATAAAATTTTCGTTAGCGTACTTAGCAAATTCTAATTTGTCTTTGACAGTCTGTTTCATTAAATTTTGATAATCGGCCAAGGCTCGTTTAAATTTATCCTCAAAATTCTCCCTATCTTCATCAATTATCTCTGACACAAACTCAAATCTTGGTTTTTTTTCACCATCAACTTCAACGAAACTTTCAAAAAGTTTTTTCGGCCTTATCCAAATCTTTCTTTCACCAACGGCATGGTAGATCGCCATTTCTTCTTTTGTTTCGCTATTTACTCCTGTATATAATACTTGATAATTCTTATTTTTGTAGTGCCGATAGATACCGGGCTTGATTTCTTGATTTAATTCTTGAGACATAGCTGTCTTGTTAACTGCCGGAAAGATTAATGTCTAACCAGCTGATTGTTTATAAATTTTACTAAAGCCAGATTTTTTTCATAGTTCATTCTCATCGGACCTAAGATCCCGAATAAACCGGTATGTTCGCCTAATTGGTATTTGGTTAAAATGGTACTGCAAAAATTTCCAAAAGGGTTGTTTGAACCGAGCATAATCTGAATCTCTTGAGGCAGTTGGTCAAAAATATTATCAATAATCTCATCCACTCGATCAATCACCTCGGAGATGTCCATGATTAAATTGGATTGCGCGAATTCAGGCTGTGACAACAAATTGGAAATTCCGGTATAATAGAGATTGTGGCGATGAAAAGCCCAAAAAACTGCGTTATTGGAAAAATGAGCCAAAACTTTTGCTGTTTGTTTGATGCCTGCTTCAGTCTGATCGGACATGGCTGTTTGCAACTGCTTGATTTCGACGGGACTTAATTTTTTTTCTATCAAATTATCAACAAAAAAATTATAAGCTTTTTCCGTTGGAATCCTGCCGGCCGAAGTATATGGTTGGGCAATGTAGCCTTCATCCTCCAAATCAGACATTTCATTGCGCACCGTAGCCGGAGAGATTCCTAAATTATATTTTTCCACCACCAACTCAGATCCAACTGGCGCAGCAGTTTTGATATGTTCCTTGATGATTATCTGCAATAATTTTTCTTTCCTTTGTTCCATATAATTCTCTTCCTTAATCTTTTACAATTTACAGTTTATCATTTTTAGCACTCAAGTGTCAAGAGTGCTAAAAATAATTTTTTTTTATCAAAAATTAGCAAAAAAAATTGGCAATATTACCAATAAAAAATTACTGCCAACAAATCACTTTATTTTATAAGCGTCTTGCTGCTGGTCGCTTGATCCTGGTTAAAATACCAATCAATGAACTCCCCAGCGACTGGTACGGCATTACTGCTTCCCTCTTCCCCTTCTTCTATCAATACAGTAATGGCAATCCGAGGCTGATCAAAAGGGGCAAAACCGGTAAACCAAGCGTGATTAGCTTTTTTGCTTGACCACTGAGCGGTACCAGTTTTTCCAGCAACTGCAACCGATAAATTTAATAAACTGCGCGCACTGCCAGAGGTAACTGTTTGCCTCATGCCCTGTCTGACAATATCAATATTCTGTTTTTTAATAAAATCTTTTTTAATAATATAATCGCCTTGGCCAAGATTTATTTTGTTGCCATTCGCATCAAGGATGTCTTTGACGATATGGGGGCGAAATAAAGTTCCGCCATTAGCAAAAAAAGCGGTGAAATTTGCGACTTGCAAAGGGGTAACCAACAAATCGCCTTGCCCAATTGACACATGATAAGTATCGCCGATATACCAGGCTTCTTTTTTTATTTCTTCCTTCCATTTAGCGCTTGGCACGAAACCCTTTGCCTCGCCAGGCATATCAACTCCCAGTTGCGATCCTAGGCCGAAAAGTTTGGCATAATTTTCTATCCTTTCTATGCCCAAGCCCCTGAAATTATTATAACCGCCTCCGATATAATAAAAAAAAGTATTAACCGATTCTGCGATAGCTTTACTAACATTTGTTTGGCCATGCCCGCCAGCTTTCCAGTCGGGGAAAAACCACTGACCGATTCTGATGCCACCGTTGCTTGGAATACTGGTGTTTTCGTTGATAATTCCATCCTCTAACCCGGCGACGGCGATAACGGGTTTAATAGTTGAGCCGGAAGGATATTCGCCATTGATTGCCCTGTTAAAAAGGGGTTTGTCTTGATTTTCAATTAACGCTTGAAAATCTTTCACGCTCATTCCGATTGAAAAACTGTTGCTATTGAAAGTCGGCAAATTGACTTGCGCGATAATTTCTCCGTTTTGCGGGTTTATAACTATTGCTACCGCTTTAGTTAAATTCAATTTGTCTAACTGGACAGCGATGATTTCTTCCAGCTTGTTTTGCGCCGCAGAATCAATAGACAAAACTAGATCGTGGCCGTCTTGGGCTTTTTCCTGATTTATAACTTTTTTTTCCTTACCCAGGGCATCAACCTCGATTTGTTTTTTGCCATTAACGCCTTTCAATTCATTTTCCCAGAAATTTTCAATTCCCATTTTCCCCAGATAATCAATCAAAGAGTACTCCTGCCCAAATTTTGCTAATTCTTGCTCGTTTATTTTTCCGGTATAACCGATAATATGAGACAAGGATTGAGCTGAAAATAGATAGTCGCGCCTACTCTTGGTGGTTAGAATTACGCCCGGCATTTCGCTTGAAATCAAATAAAGTTTCATAGCATTGTCATAAGGGATGTTGTCAGCGATAAATAAAGGCTGGTATGAATCCAATGACCCCGGCTTAACTCGAGAAAGAAGTTCATAAATATTATCGGCGCTTGTTTCCAAAATTTTACTAACAGTTTCAATTATTTTACCTTGCTCGGCAGGCTCGCTTGGCAAATCAGAGGGCACGAAATACATTAAAAAATTTGGAGCGTTCCTAACTAATGGTTGGCGGTTGCGATCATAGATCACCCCTCGTTTTGCCTCGACCCGAACTATTCTAATTCGGTTTCCTTCCGCCAAATCATAATAATACTCTCCCTTTACAATTTGCAACCAAGCCGAACGAGCTATTAACATTGAAAGAAAGAAAAAAAACAACAGCGCTAATTTCGGCAATAATGACGAATTGAAATTCTTGCCAATCAGTTCAAAGTCTTGCGAATTTTGAGCAAAAATTTGTTCGGTCCAATTTAACCGATAGCCCAACTTCAACTTCTTGTCTTTATTGTTGCCTGGTTGTATTAAAAAGGGGTCGCCAGATTGCTTGCGATTTTTTTGTAAAAAAATATTAAACATAATTTACTTGGTTCGGTTTACCAAAAAAAATGGCTTTAATCTTTGGCTGATGAAATTAAATAAATAGAAGAAAATAATGGTAACCAGAAGGTTGACTATGATTTGAAAAAAAACTGCCAAGAACATATCAATTAAATTTCTTGGCGAAAAAATCGTTTTACCTAAAAATACATTAAGATAATTTATGGCGGAATTTAACAAGAAAAAAAACAAAGTTGAAAATGAAACCAGCGCCAAAAAAGTATAAAGCGAACGATTGGTAAAAAAATTATTCAACAGAAAATAAGCAAATAAAGTTGTTGCGACCAATGCCAAGGTTAGCGAGCCAAAAGGCAAAAATGAAAAAAGATCTAATATTAATCCAATGAATAACGCCCATAAAACCGCTAACTTAAAAGCAAAAGTCGCCAAGATAAAAACTAAGACAACTAAAACTATATTTATTTGACTAAACCAAACTGGCAAGCTGCTAATAAGAGATAACTGTATCAGCCCCAGAAAACTGATTAAAAAAACATTGGCAAGAATTTTTCCTATCATAAAATTATGGCAAAATCACCGAAATTACTATCAGACTATCCAAATTTATCAACGGCTCAATGGTTGCATCTTGCCATAGTTCATTGCTGGCCTTAGAAATCTGAGTAATTTTACCTATCACCAAGCCGCGCGGTATATTCTGCTCCAATCCAGAAGTGATAACAGTCTGGCCTTCGTTAATCAGATTATTTTGTGGAATAAAGTTCATTTTAACCGTCAAACCAAATTCTCCCTCGGCGATGCCCATAGTTTTTTCACTGTTTAAAACCGTAGCTGCGAGCTTGCATAAGGGGTTAGTTACCAAATGAATAATGGAAATATTATCTTTAACTTCGATGATTTTACCGATAATCATGCCTTGGCTGCTGATAGCGGCAAGACCCGGCACCAAACCATCGCTTGATCCCTTGTCGATAATTATCGATTGATTACGGGCCATGATGCCTATTTTCCCGACGGATGAAATAATATTCCCCATAATGTACTTCTTTTCTGTTTTTTGAAAAAATTTAAGATAATTTCTTAGTTTTTCGTTTTCTTCTTCCAAAATTTGCAATTTAGCGTTTTCGCTTACCAGCTGATTAATCTGATTTTTCTGCTCGTTAACCAGCGCTGAAAGATCTCTTTTTTCCAATTGTCGGTTATAAAAAATCTTAGCCGATGAACCAAGCGAATACAAGCCTCCCGCCAATGGTTTGCTCAAAAAGCCAAAAAAAGCTTCAAGTGGAGCCAACGCTCCGATTGATTGAAAAAAAATAAGCAGCGCGATAGCCGCTGCCATTACCCAAATAAATTTATTTTTTCTTTTGGGCATAGCCAATAGTTTATTTGCGAATTAATATTGATCGCTTGATGGCAGAGTTATCTTCTCTAACAATTGCGGATCGGCCAAAATCATGCCTGTTCCCCTGACAACGCAGGTCAGCGGGTCGTCAGCTACCCTAACCGGAATCTTGGTGGCCTGAGCAATTTCTTTGTCCAAACCGCGGAGCAAAGCCCCGCCTCCAGTTAATACGATACCTTGCTCATAAATATCGGCTACCAATTCAGGCGGCGTGGTTTCAAGGGTAATTTTTATATTTTCAATGATTTGCCTGATCACGCGCGACATCGCTTCCCTGGCCTGGCCGTCATTAATCTTCACTTCGCGCGGTAGTCCATTTAATAAATCACGTCCCCGCAAGGACATTTCCACCGCTTCTTTTAAAACCGTTGCTGAACCAATTTTCACTTTGATATTTTCCGCGACTTGATCGCCAACTAACATATTAAACTCTTCACGGACATACTGAATAATATCGTTATCTAAAGCATTGCCAGCCAAACGCAAAGATTTCCAAGTTACGACTCCGCCCAACGATATTACGGCGATTTCTGTTGTTCCGCCGCCAATATCAACAATCATATTGGCATTGGCTTCGGTAATGGGCAACCGAGCGCCAATAGCGGCTGCCATTGCTTCTTCTATCAAGAAAGCTCGTCTAGCGCCAGCTGATTTGACAACATCTTCAACCGCTTTCCGCTCTACTTCGGTAATATCTAATGGTATGCCGATTGCTACTCGCGGACGAGGTATTAAGGTAAAACTCTCGCTATGCACCTTGTCGATAAAATATTTTAACATTTTTTCCGTTACTTCAAAATCTGATATAACGCCGTCAACCAGAGGGCGAACAGCCTGAATGTGAGCGGGTGTTTTCCCCATCATTTTTTTGGCTTCTTCGCCCACAGCCAAAATTTCATCGGTCCGCATGTTAACTGCCACTACCGAAGGTTCATTGATTATAATTCCCTTATCTTGGGTGTGAACTAAAGTATTTGCCGTTCCTAAATCAATCCCCAAGTCTTTGCTGAATTTTCCTAAAAACTTATTTAACATGCTTGTTTGGTATATTTTAACAACACGTTAATCAGTTCGTCAATTTTTATTTTTTCCGATTTATCGCTGTTGCGGCGCTTCAATTCGACGCAATCTTCGGAAAGGGTCTTTTCACTGACAATCAGGCGAAGCGGACAACCGATCAAATCAGCTTCAGCAAACCTCTCTCCAGCGCTGACATTTTCACGATCGTCATAAAGCACTTCGATATTTGATTTTACCAAAAAATTATACAAAAGATCGACAGTATAGTGAATTGAAGAATTATTATCCTTAATCGCTAGCAGATGAACCTGAAAAGGGGTCACTTCTTCCGGCCAGATGATTCCTTTATCATCGCGATTCAACTCTACAATCGTACCCATCAATCTCTGCAAGCCGATCCCGTAACAACCCATGGCAACAGTTTGTTTGACTCCGCTTTTGTCTAAATAAGCTAAATCAAACGGAGCGGAGAATTTGTTCATCAGCTTAAAAATATTGCCAACCTCAATTGATTTTGCCTGCTTCAAATCTTTGTTGCCGCATTCGGGGCACGATTCTCCAACTGCTTCAATTATTTCTTTGTTGATCGCCACTTTACATTTATCGCATAGATAAATACTGTCTTCGCCGGCCGCGGTTAGAGTTTGAAATTCATGAGAATACTTGCAAAAAGCTCCGCCAGAGGCATAAGTCAAATAAGTCTTATCGCCGATACCGCAACGCCAAAAAATACTATAGTAAGCTTTTTTCATTTTTTCATAATAAATTTCCAAATCAGTAATATCGGCATGGAACGAATAAAGGTCTTTCATAATAAATTCTCGTCCTCTAATCAAGCCTGATTTCGCCCTTTTTTCGTAACGAAATTTATTTTGAAATTGAAAGATATGCTTGGGCAAATCCTTGTATGATCTGATAAAACGTTTAGCGAGCGGAACCACAATCTCTTCATGGGTGGGTCCTAACACCATATTTTTATCTTCGCCTTCAAATCCCAAACACACCAAAGAATCAAAATTTTCCCAACGTCCTGTTTTTTCCCAGTTTTCTTTCGGTTGCAAGCTTGGCAGCAAAAGCTCCTGTCCGCCCATTTTAATCATTTCATCCCTGATAATATTTTCGATTTTTTTCTCCACCAAGAGTCCGAGCGGCAACAAGCTATACACTCCCGCCATCAATTTATCAATAAAACCACCACGATAAAGCAGTTTGGCGTTTAAACTAACCTCATCCTTCGGATCATCTTTGATAGTCTTGGTAAAAAATTGGGATTGTCGCATAAATTTAGAAAACTAAGATTAGCAATAAATTCGCTATTCTGTTTTTATTAAAATTTAATTTATAAAAGTGGATTCTATCTACTATTGTAATTAAAAAAAGCTAAAAAGTCAAAAAAGTGTATTTGTGGCTCTACAATAAATAGTGTGGCGGAAAGCCAAAAAGCAGCGGTAAAATTAGCTTGAATATCGAGTTTCTCAACTCAAAGCTAAAATTAAGCACCGCTTCTATGAAAAAAATGTATCAATGAAATGCTAAATTTGGCTCCAATGATAACGTTTTGTATTATATCAAATAAGCCATTCTGTTAATTTTCAATTGAACATATTGGCATCATCTAACAATATTTCGTTCCGGTCAATAAACTCTTCTTGTATTGTGGCAGTGTCGCTAAACTTTAAGCAAAATTCAAAAATAACCGCTAAAATTAGCTTTTTAAGCGTTAAAAAATCTAAAAAATTAGTGCTAATGTTAATCATTGGCGACAGTCCTATATAGCAAAAAACCAATGGTATGAGAAACGTTGGTTTTTTGTATTTATATCAAAAAACCCGCGCCGTTAAAAACAAACGCGGATCGGGCAGGGTGCACACCCTGTATTGAAAAGAGTGAAAAGCGACCCTGCAACTCAAAAATTTTCAGGAAAGCGGGCCGATCGGAAGGATATTTTCTATTCTTCGGTTTCGATTCCTCTGAATCGCGATTGTCTTCTCAGGCGTGTTCTTGGAACGACGCGGAGATCTGGCTGAGTATCAAAGGAAACGTCTTTCCTAATGCATTCAAAGGCGATTCTTCTTTCTGATTTCATGCACAAGAGGGGGGGGAGAAGAGGCGCGCCAGGAGGGGGACTCCTTGCCAGCCGATCGCGGAAATAGCGCCGCTTTCAACGGGGGTTAGCGCCTCTTCTCTTTTTTTATTTTTCTGGATAAGGTTCTACCAAGAGAACGCCATTCAAAAATTTAAGCCAGACGCTGTTTCCCAGGTAAAACGAGTTGCTTTTCTTCTTCACATGCTCCGGAATGGTCACGCGGAAAACTGTGAACCTTCCTTGTTTACTTGTTCTGACCTTGATCGCCAGATATTGTTGCCCTGTTTTTTTGATTGGCTTCTTGAAAGCAATCATCAAGCACCCGTCGCAACCTCTTTGGCTCAAAAACACTTCTTGTTCATCTATAATTTTTTCTCTCCTGACAATCTCTGGTGGTATGGTTAGTCTGTTTTTAATATCAATTCTCGCTTTGTTCTGATAATAATAAATAACCATCAATTAACCTCCTTTAATGCTGGATATAGTATAATGATCTGTTTGCATTATCTTACCAAAAAACCAAAAACTGTCAAGAAGCAGTCTTTCAAAGTCTCTTGAAGTTAAAATCTTCAAATGGAGCCTTTGTAAATTACCCTGCGGCAGAGACCGCAGTGTGAATTATTTATATAACAACAACTTTCAAAATCATTGCTTAATTCACCCATTATGCCCTTTTTCTCCCCCATTGCTCCCATAAAACAAGCAAAGGAGATGCCACGAAAACAGAACTGTATGTTCCGATAAAAATACCGAATGCCATGGCAAAAGCAAAAATCTTAATTGATTCCCCGCCAAAAAGAATGATAGCGCCAAGAGCCAGGATAACTGTCAAGGAAGTATTGATGGATCTAACTAAAGTCTGGTTGATGCTGGTGTTAATAGTGTTCTCAAAATCTTCGTTGCTGCGCGGCAAATTTTCTCTGATTCTGTCAAAAACAATGATTGTGTCATTGATTGAATAGCCCAGAACGGTTAAAATTGCGGCAACGAAGGGCGTGTTCACTTCTACGCCGAAAAATTTTCCCAATACCGCAAACAAACCAAGGGTAATGATGATATCATGAAACAAAGCGACCAAAGCGGAAATCCCGTACTTAAAAGAACTGACCGGCTTGGAAACTTGGCGAAAAACCCAGGCGATATAAATTAATATTCCCAGCAAAGCGAAAAATATGGCGTAAACAGCCTTGCGCTTCAATTCCAAACCGATTGAGGGTCCTACTGAATCAAATCTCAATTCTTCAAGCTGATTTTCATTATTAATTTCGGAAGCTAGTTTGTTTAAGCTGGACATAATCGAATCCTTGATGGTCGGCTCGGTTTGTTGAAAGCGTAAAATTAAGGCGTTGGCATCTGACGGCTGTATAGACAAGCTATTTAATTTCAGATCGGCTAGGCTCTTCTCCGCTTGCGCTACGGTTGGAACATGCTGACTAAACTTAACTTCAAGCAAACTTCCGCCGGTAAAATCAATTCCAAAACGAAGACCCCAAACAGACAGGGCAACGATCGAACTAACGAACAAAACAGACGAAACCCCCAGCCAAATATTCCTTTGTTGAATGATTCTTAGGTTCATATGATATTATTTATTTTTGGCTACTCCGATCAGCCAATTTTTCTTTTCCAGCCAAGAGCTGGGTATAAGCTGCAAAAAATTCTTGGTTATAAAAATAGCGGAAAACATTGAAACCAGTACGCCGATAGTCAAGGTAATAGCAAAACCCTTAATCACGCTGGTGGAAAGTTGTATTAGAATAAAGCAGGTAATCAACGTGGAAACATTGCTATCGCGAATTGACGGCCAAGCGCGCTTGAAACCCTCTTCCAAGGCCAAAGATAAAGGCTTGCCTCGCTGTATTTCTTCGCGTAATCTGGCAAAAATCAACACGTTGGCATCAACCGCCATACCGATAGACATGACAAATCCGGCTAATCCGGAAAGAGTTAATGTTATCGGCCACAACTTAAAAATTGCCAAAACGATAATCGCATATGCCAATAAAGCAAAAACCGAAAGCAAGCCTGGCAGTCGATAGAAGAGAATCATAAACAAGGCCACCAACACAAATCCGATTAAGCCGGCCCGCAAGCTATTGTCTACTGACTGCTGTCCCAAACTAGCTCCGACCGTCTGTTGGCTGATAAGATTTATCGGCACTGGCAAAGCTCCGGCATTTAAACGTTGCGCCAATAACTTTGCCTCCTCTACTGTGAATCTACCGGAAATAATCGCTTTGCCGTCTTTAATTTGCTCATTTACGGTGGGTATGCTAATCGGATAATTATCCAAATAAATCGCCACCGGCTTGCCGATGTTTCTGCCGGTAATTTCCGAGAACATTTTCCCGCCTTCTTCGTCAAATTCCAAAGAAACAACTGGCGCTCCGTCATTAGGATCAAACTGGATAGTAGAAGTCTTTAAATTTTTACCGGTCAACTCGGTATTCTTCCAATCTGACTGCACGCCGGTAATGTCATCGGCGGTCTTGGTCTTGATCAGAATAACATTAACTTTATATTCAATTACCTGCCTTTCTCCCTGTTTGTGTATTAGATGATAACCAAACTGTGTTTCCACCACATCAGAGATGGTGCCAACTTGCTGGCTGAAAACCGTTTTTTCAAAAGGTTCAACCATATCGCCGGCTCCGAACCAGCCCAATTCGCCATAATTATCCTGCGCTCCCGGTTCAGTGGAATTTTGCTTGACCAAATCTTTAAAATTATCGGTTGTAGCTTGAGCTTTAAGTTTGGTAATTTTTGCTAACGCCTCTTCCTTGGTTAAGCCGCTCTCGCATTTTTCCGCACTGGTAAAACAAACTAGCAAATGCGACGCTTTAGCTTCTTTTTCCTGCGCCTTGTCGTCAAAAGCGCTGGTCTTGATTCTTTGATCCGCTAATTTTAAAATAACAAAACCGGTTGAAATCCTATTTAAATCCTTGGTCGTTTCTCCTTTTTTAAGTTTAGCTGCTAAACCGACATATTCGGGACTGGTTTTTTCAGTAAGCCAGCCCAAGTCGCCGCCATTAGCCTTACCGGAATCATCTTCACTGTATTCTTTGGCCAGAGCCGAGAAATCACCTCCGGAAATCAATTTTCCCAGAACATTGGTGGCTTTTGCTTCGGCGTTTTCGTTATATTCATCAAGCTGTTTTTGCTCGTCGGCTGTCAACTCGCGTTTTTCAGTATTCTGTTCTTTGAATTCCAAAAGCGGAGTTTCGCCAATCATTTTGATGGCTTGATTGACATCTTTGATTCCCGCCAGCTCAACAATCACTTGAAAATCATCTCCGCTGCGATTAGTTTGGACTACCGGCTCGCTCACGCCAAAAACATTGACCCGACGCTCAATCACGTCGCGTACGCCCTCTACGGCGCTGGCGCGGTCGGCTGATTTAATAACGGAAACATCGGCTTGATAAACCAAGTGGGTTCCGCCCGACAGATCAAGGCCGAGTCGGAAAGGAATTTCTTTGACTTTCGGCAACAGCAACTCGTATTTGTTTACGACCTTGTTGTAATATTGGCCCGCGTCAACAAATAAGCCTACAACAGCTAAAATAATAATAAATACAAACATCCACCAGACCCTACCTCTGGTTCCTGGCTGAAAAATTTTTTGAAAAATATTGTCTGACATAAAATAAAAAAACAGCAGTTTGTTAATTGCTTACATTTAGTATTTTAGACTAAAGATTAATAAAAATCAAGTAAAAATATTACCGCTAAAATTAAATAAAAAAGCTATTTTACTACAATAAAAAATCGGGTCCAGATTATCCTGAGACCCAGAAATAACAACTTATTTTTCGTTTTTGGGAAATTCATATTTTTATTTCCCGCAATAATTCTCTCGTCCAGCAAGGACTGCTAAAATTATATTAGCCCTAGCGCTATCGTCGGATTGAGGCGGATTAGATATTGATTTCATGCAGTTCCGACGGTTTTTTCGCTACTCCCCGCAAAACTTCTTGTATTTTTTTCCGCTGCCACGCCCTCCTAAAAGCGTGCGAGACTCAAAATTTTCAAGCACCTACCGTGCATTACTTTCCGCAACACTTCTTGTATTTTTTTCCGCTGCCACACGGGCAAGAGTCATTGCGGCCGATCTTATTCCCTTCTTTGTCTTTGGCTTTTTCTTTTACCAAATCAACGGTTTTCGGCTGATTGGAAGATGGCTCTTGCTTGAAAGCCGAAAATGACCCGCTTTGCTTGTCCATTTCCTTGGCCGGAGCGGAAAGCACTTGCTGTCGATCAAGCAGGCTGGGCGAGAAAAACTGTCCTGCTTCCGCAATTTTAAAAATGCTATAAGCCACTTCTTTCTGAATGAGGTTGTTCAATTCGCTGTACAACCGATAAGCTTCGCGCTTGTATTCCACCAAGGGATCACGCTGGCCGTAACCGCGCAAACCAATGCCGCGCCGCATATAATCAATCGCTTCCAAGTGCTCAACCCACAGCAAATCAATCGATCTTAGCAAAACCGATTTTTCCACCTGTTGCCAGTCCAAGCCGACTTGACTGATCTTATCTTTGATCTGGCGATAATAATCATCGGCTAGAGCGGAAAATTTCTCAATCATGGCGGTTCTCGCCATCACTTTATCCAATTTGCCCGAATCACCGGTCAGATCGGCAATATCTGCTTTGACTTGCTCGTTAACGGGGAAAATAGTAGACATGACTTGATTGATTTCTGCGATATTCCACTCTCTCATTGATTCTGCCGCTGTATGAAAACTGACAACCTGTTCTATCTCGTCTTCCACCATTTCTAAAATTATTTTTGATAAAGTTTTTTTGTCCTGATTTTCCGTGTTTTCGCCAGCGGAAGATTCATTGTCAAATCGATCTTCCATTGGCGACTCCAACCTCTCTGACAGCTCCAAGATCTCTCTGCGCTTTTTATAGATGCCTTCGCGATGCTTATTCAAAACATCATCATATTCCAACAAGTGTTTGCGAGTATCAAAATTGTTGCCTTCAACCTTCTTTTGGGCTGATTCAATTGACTTGGAGATTATATTGTTTTCAATCGGCAAGTCTTCGGGCACGCGCAACGTCGCCATGATATTCTTCATCCGGTCACCGCCGAAAATTCTCATCAAATCATCCTCCATGGAGACATAAAACTGGCTTGATCCGGGATCGCCCTGGCGCCCGGCGCGCCCGCGCAACTGATTGTCAATTCGCCTGGATTCATGGCGTTCGGTACCGATAATATGCAATCCGCCGCAAGCAAGCACCCGGGCCCGTTCCTCCGCCCACGCTTCGTGTTCAGGCGAATCTTTGGCCGGCTCTCTGCCGCCTAACATAATATCAACGCCGCGTCCAGCCATATTGGTCGCAATCGTCACTGCGCCAACCTTGCCGGCATCGGCAATGATCTGTGCTTCTTTCTCGTGGTGTTTGGCGTTGAGTATCTGGGGCTGAACTCCTTCGCGCTCCAGCATTTCCCCCAGCAATTCGTTTTTTTCAATTGATATCGTGCCAACCAGCACCGGCTGTCCGGTCTGATGAAGGCGTTTGATTTCCTGGATTACCGCCTTGAACTTCCCCATTTCACTGCTGTAAATCAAGTCATTGAGATCAAGCCTGGACATTGGCCGGTTAGTGGGAATTATAATGGTATCCAAATTATAGATCTTATAAAATTCTTCCGCTTCGGTCACGGCCGTACCGGTCATGCCGGCCAGCTTGCGGTACATGCGAAAATAATTCTGAAAAGTAACGGTGGCCATGGTCTGTGATTCGCGTTGGATCTTGACGCCCTCTTTGGCTTCAATCGCCTGATGCAATCCTTCGCTATAACGCCGTCCATGCATCAGACGTCCGGTAAATTCATCCACGATGATCACTTCGCCTTCCTTAACCACATAGTCACGGTCGCGCTTGAATAAAGTCATAGCCTTCAAGGCCTGTTCAATATGATGAACATCTCTCATGCCCCCTTCGGCATAGATATTTTTGACTCCCATCATTTTTTCCAGCTTGGCGATTCCCGACTCGGTCAAAGTCGAGGCGCGCATCTTCTCGTCAATATTATAATCCTCATTCTCCGCTAGGTGTTCTACCAATTTGGAAAAAGTGTAATATTTATCGGTTGATTCTTCGGCAGCGGAACTGATAATCAAAGGCGTTCTAGCTTCGTCAATCAAGATTGAATCAACTTCATCCACGATGGCGAAATTTAGCTCGCGCTGAACCATTTTGGCCAAATCAGGCGACATATTGTCGCGCAGGTAATCAAAACCGTATTCGTTATTCGTGCCATAGGTAATATCTGCTTGGTACGCTTCTTTTCGGGAAACCTGCCTCATAATGTCTCCGGTTTGAGATTTAGAAATTTCTTCATTGGAATTTGAAAATTGAAAATTATTTGCATTACCCAATAAATGAGCGGCTTCGTGGGTAATGCACCCGACAGATAATCCAAGAAAGCTATAAATCATTCCCATCCACTCTGCATCACGCCTGGCCAAATAGTCGTTGACCGTGATCACATGAACGCCGCGGCCGGTCAAGGCGTTAAGATAGACAGCCAAGGTGGCGACCAGTGTCTTGCCTTCTCCGGTGCGCATTTCAGCGATCTGTCCGCGATGCAGCACTATTCCACCGATCAGCTGGACATCATAGTGGCGCTGGCCGAGCACGCGCTTGGCTGCCTCGCGCACAATCGCAAAAGCCTCGGGCAAAATTTCCTCTAATGCCGATTTTATCATTTCATCTTTGTTTTCTTCCTGGCTGGCTTCTATAGCCTTAAAAACGCCTTGATATTCAAAGGTTTTGGAGCGCAGATCCTCATTGCTTAAGTTGGAAAACATCTCTTCCAAACCGTTAATTTTCTCAACTAGCAAACTGAGTTCGCTTATTGTCTTTTCGTTTGGATCGCCGAAAATTTTACTAAAAAATCCCATATAGCATAGAAAAACACGCTACGGCGCGTTTTTTCTTTTATTATAATCATTTGTTAAATGCTTCTGCGGCTGACTTAATAGAATAATATACCTCATCTCTTGATTGATCGTCAACTATTGTTTTGTTTTTCTGGCTTAGTATTGCCAAAATTTTGGTTTTGGCCAATTTGTATTTTTGCGCAATCTCATCTTTTCCTTGAAAAGTGGCATATCTTGCAAAAGCCTCAAATTGAACCAGCAACTCGTCTAATATCTGAAACAAAACCGGATGTTCGCTTAAATCTTTGTTTTTCTTTTCTAACCATAACTCGGCCAAACCTTTAATGGTTTTGATTTCCGTCCCGACTACGGCGCGGGGAGTATTTTTTAACTCGCCACGAAAATTCATATTATCAGAAATAAAATATTTGATATGCGCCAATTTGCCGCGATCAATTTCATATTTTATTCTGCCAAATTTCTTTTGCGTATCTTGGTTAAATGTGGCGTCAAGTGCCAAGGCTAAATAAGAAGCTGAGCGGTCTTGGCCAATAAATTCAACTACAGTGTCAACGCCGTTTTTTATATCATCAAAGCGCGAGGTTTTGATGGTGAAAGTATTGTTGCCAAACCATTCCGCCTGCTCGATTGATTCAAAAATAATCGCTTCCAAAATCGTTGAAAGCCTTAATAATTCTTTTTGCTCCTGGCTAAGTTGGCGTTCAAACAGAATCTCTTTTTTATCTACATAAACTTGGTCATTTTCAATGTTACTCGCGCCGTATAAATCGCCAAAATCAGTAATTTTTATTTCATACTCGCTTAACAGCTTTTGCGCTTTTGCGTAAGCCAAATCAATGATTTGCTTCTGCTCTAAATTTCTCAATAATAAATTTTCTTTCATAATATTGCTATCTTGCTTTATTTCTTTTCCTGTCTATTTGCTTCTCTTTGTACTTTTTTATAATCAGCGCCATATGATCCTTGGCTTTGTCAATAGATTTGGATAATTCTTTTTCAGTCTTCTCCACCCGCAACAACTCTCCGGGCACAGCTAGATTGATTTCAGTCCGGTAAATCTCCCCCTTATTGTGGTGCTTGGTGGTCATTTCCAATTCAACGTCAGCGTTAGTAATTGCTATTTTACCTAAAAACTTCTCCAGCATGTCCATTTTTTTCTGAACATACTGTTTATTCTGATCGGTCAATTCAATGTTGCTAGCATGAATATTGATTTTCATAATTTTTATTTTAATTGATAAATTTTTCAAAAATTTGCTTGAGCGAACTGAAGCGAAGAATGTCTTTCATGGTTACGAATGCCACCAGCGCCATCAATAAAATAAAGCCGATATTATGAGCCACCGCTTCCACTTCGCGCTTAACCGGCGCTCCTTTGATTTTCTCAATCAGCAAAAAAATAATCCTGCCTCCGTCCAGCGCCGGAATAGGCAAAAAGTTGATAATAGCCAAATTGAGAGACAACAGGGCGGTAAACTGCATCAGATAAATCACTCCCATGCGGGCGACTTGGCCGGTTACCACCGCGATGCCGACAGGACCGGATAAATCAGCGCTCACTCCCTGTCCGAGCAAGAGGCCTTTGATCAATTGATAAAACGCCACCAGAATCGCCCAAATCAGAATAAAGGTGGCTTTAACGCCTTCCCAAATGGCTAAATACCATGGATATTTGACTATGCCGGTTTCGATTATAGCGATGCCGACTCCGCCCTTGCCGGTTTCTTCAATCACTATTGGCGTAATTTCAAGCGACAATTCATCATGGCCTCTCGCCAACTGGTAGGTTAACCGTTGGCCGACTCGCTGGTCAACGTAAGCTTGCAATTCGGTATAAGCTGAAAATACCACTCCATCAATTGATTTGATTACATCACCCGCTTTCAGCTGGGCAACAGCCGCCGGCGAACCAGGCATCACCTGCATCACTTGGATTTTTTTATCAGTCACTTGCGCACGTCCGTTCAAACCGTCCAGGGACTGAGGCAGGCCGATCATCATGCCGATAATTATTATCACCATTGCCAGCAAAACGTTCATGCTAACGCCGGCCGAAAGAATAAGAGAGCGTTGCCACAGCGGACGAGAGCCGAAACTGTCAAGATCGGTTCCATGATCGCCGTTTTCGCCCTTGATTTTGACAAAACCTCCCAAAGGCAGCCAATTAAGCGAATAAACCGTACCGTATTGGCGATCTTCGTCCTTTAATTCCGCCGAACCCTTGATCCGGCGCCAGTTATATTTGCCGTTTAGGCTTCTTTCGCCCTCGGCAGTTGCCATAGCCGTCCCATCGCGATTTTTCTTGCGCCACAACTGAAACCCGATCGCCCGAGGCGGAAAACCAAAACCGAATTCTTCCACCCGCACGCCAAACCGACGAGCAGCCATAAAGTGGCCAAGTTCATGGACGAAAACCAAAACGGATAAAACTAAAATAAATACTATGATAGTTAATAACATGTGATATTAATTTTTAATTTTTAAATAATTTTAAAATTTAATTTTAGCTGATTCAATAATTAACTCCATAACATAGTTTTCAATTTTAGACTGTAGATAAATACAAGTTTTTAAAAAGTTTTTATTCTTTTTTGTTCGCTTGCCATAGGTTGGGCGATAAATTCCGTTTATCGCCCAACCTATGGCTGTTAAATAGGTTATTTAATCCTGTTTTTTCCTCGTTCTTTACATTCTTATGCCGTTTTTGGGACTAAAAGGTTGGTTATCCGTTTCAGGTTGACTGCCAGATAAATCATTAAATTACGCAAGCGCACCCGCCAACGACCCCTATGTTTTGCTTTCTCCAGACCGTGCCGGTTCTTGCTTTCCGAGAATTTCTGCTCGACTTTGTAACGTTGGCAATGAACTACCTCGGGGCAAGCCCACGAGGTATCCCAAGGAAAATTTTTTTATT
>CAYUHZ010000003.1:0-40275 GCA_964444625.1 uncultured Gammaproteobacteria bacterium
TTATTTTTTTTAATCAGTGAGCTTACATTAATTCCTCCCCCGAATGATTCGTCAAACGGGTAAAAAGATCTGATCACGATACCATTGATTTCAAATATCCTTAAATGAGGAGTGCCGCCTGGTCCGGCGCCAGTTATTATTTCCGCCAAGCCGTCATTATCAATATCGGCAGCACTAACGCTTAAACCGCCCAAAAAATTGTTTTTGTACGGATGGAATGAGTTTTTCAATTCTCCGCGATCATTAAATATTATAATATTGCTTGGCTGGCCTACGCCCGTGCTAGCAATAATTTCCGAGTTATCTCCAGCCGCTTTGCCATCAACATCGCCAATCGCTACCTTGACGCCACTTCTGGCATGTTTATCAAAAGCAAAAAATTGACCGATTGCTTTGCCTCGTGTTGTAAAGATTCTCACCTGAGGTCCTCCGCCGTTTCCGGCGCCTGTAATAATTTCTATTTCATTATCACCGTTTACATCTCCAGCCGCCAAATTTACCCCGCCTTTAAAATTTTTGTCATATGCTAAAAATTGGTTAAGAATCGAGCCATTTTTATTAAAAATTTTGACTAATGGGATGAAGTTGCCCGCCGGAGCGGTTATAATTTCTTCAAATCCGTCATGATTTAAATCCGAACAAGTTAGATTGACTCCACCGCGAAAATTAGACTCATAAGCAAAAAATTGGCCAAAGAGCGAACCGTCAGCATTAAATATTTTTATATGAGGACCGCCTCCTATTTGTGGCGCGGTAATAATTTCCTGGTTTCCATCGTTATTAACATCACAAGCTGTAATGTTTATACCGTTGCTGAAATTTTCATAGGCAGTAAAGGAATTTATCTCTTTATTATTCTTGTCAATGACCTTTACTATTGATTTGTTTTTGCTTTGAGGTGAAATAATTAAATATGCCTCTTGGCTTTTTAATTTATCCAGGGCAGAAAAAACCGCAGATCTAACATTTAACCTGCCTCGACCTAATTGTTTGTCATAATCCGGATTAATTTTATATAAATAATCAGTGCTGCCTAGTAAAATATCCACTACCTGAGAACGAGTCAGACTGGGGTTGGCGGCTTCAATCAAAGAAACCGTGGCGCTAACCATCGGAACTGCTACTGACGTTCCGGACCAATACCCATCGTAATATTTGTCAAATGATTTATTGTTTAAATGGTGTGTCGGGGAGTAAACAACAGCGCCGAAAACACTTACTCCAGGCGCGGCAATATCAATGCATTTATTGCCGTAACCAGAAAAGCTTGTTTTGCGATCAATCGTATCTGTTGCCGCAACTCCAATCACCATATTTTCACCATTTTTACCATCATGACAGACTGGATAGAGGGGAGTGTGATCAAGGAAACTTCCTTCGCCTTCGTGCTGTTCATTGCCGGCTGCGGCAACAACAACGATGCCCGCCCGATAAGCTCGTTCAATAGCATTTTGTAAGCTTTGACTATAACCAAAACCAACGAAGCTGAAATTAACCACATTTGCTTTTTGAGCTATGGCGTAATCAATCGCCCTGACAACGTCCAAGGTACTTCCTTCACCTTTATCGTCTAATACTTTTAGGGGAATTATTTTTGCTTTCCAGCTTACTCCGGTAATTCCGCTGGCGTTATTGCCGGAAGCGGCCGCAATGCCGGCAATAATCGTCCCATGCAAAACGCCGTTTTCGGTAAAATCCGCATTAAATTTTGGCGCGGGATCAGGCGAGGAGTTAACAAAATCCCAGCCGTTAATATCGTCAATATATCCGTTTTTATCATCATCAATTTTATTATTTGGTATTTCTTTTAAATTAACCCAAATATTATCCCTCAGATCGGGATGATCTATTTGCACCCCTGAATCCATCACCGCAATGGAGATTGATGGGCTCTCTCTAATAAAATTCCAAGCCTCAACAGCCTTTATTTTTTTTAGATACCATTGATTTTCAAAAAAAGTATCTGTCGGGATGATAGCTGAGTGATAATAAAAATTAGGTTCAGCATAATCAACTTCCGGATTGTTATTGTAAGATTCTAAGTATGTACTGAGATTTTCTTCGTAATCAATTTTTACCAAGTTCAATAGATCTGACTGTTTAAATTTGACTATTAATTCACGGCTACTAACGCTATCTCTATTTTTTATTTGAGGTTGGCTAGAAAAAGGAATTAGATAGAGCGTAATAAAACAAAAAACTACTATAAATAGCAATGATTTTTCTTGAAAAAATAAAAATAAAGGCATTATTTTTGAATTCATAGTGTCATTATTATAACATAATAAAGCTAATAAATGCAAAAAAAATTACATAATTGATTTTATTATTTCTAATGTTTCTTTAGCACAGTTTAACCAATTGAACTTTTTTGCGTTTGCAAATCCCCTACTTATCAAATCATTTCTTAACTTATCATCTTGAATGATTTGATTCATCGCGTTGGTTATTGATTGTTTATTATCAGGATCAATCAATAGTGCCGCATCATTAACTATTTCTTTTAATGATCCAGAGGAAGAGCAAATGACAGGAGCACCGCAAGCCATTGCTTGCAAAACCGGAATGCCAAATCCTTCATATTTTGAAGGATAAATAAAAGCTGATGATTTATGGAAAAAATAAGGCAGTTCATTTTCAGCCATCCAGCCAGTTTTAATTATTTTGTTTTCCAATCCGTGCTGATTGATGACATAGTTAATTTCTTGAAAGCCGTACCCGGGCGAACCAATCAGAACCAATTGAAAATCTTTGTTGGTTTCTATAAAATCCGCAAAAGCCTCGATGAGCAAAGAAATATTTTTCTTTTTTTCCAGTCGGCCGACGTAAAGAAAAAAGTTTTGGCTGATGCCGTATTTTTTTGAAATTACTTGAGCTTGCTCCGGATCAATTTTGTAATAATCATAAGAGAGCCGATCAAAACCGTTATAAACAACTGAAATTTTTTCTTCAGTTTGATGATAAGTTTCTATAATATCTTGTTTGGAAAAATTTGAAACAGTAATAATCTTTGAAGCGTGTTGTAAAGCGAATTCCGTTGACCATTTGTGGTAATCAATAGTATTCAGTTTATACTTTCCGTAAGTTATGAATTTAAAAATAGAATTAAATAATCCGCGAGCTTTCTTGCCACTTGGACCCAAATCATCTTGATCATAAAGAGCTGGCAGGTGGATGAAACCAATGTCATGAATGGTAACAACTGATTTTTTGGGATGAATTAATGGTAGCACATGAGCCGGAATAAAAAGTAAGTCAATTTGAGAAAAAATCATTTCAAGGCTCAGTCTTCCCTGCGTCCAACAAAATGAAAAAGGCCAACGTAATTGTTTGGCCATAAAATTATGATGAGGACAATTTATTTTTTGCAATCCTTTGATTACCGTTGTTTTGGCAATGCTATTGTTTTCTGATAAATTCATCAATTCATTAGATAATGGCTGGTCAACATAAAGAATGTATCTATTCTTATTATCTATTTTTGATAGGTTTTTTATTAAATGATACGAGTACCATTCTGTCCCTGTTTTATGTTTTTTATTCGCTCGACTGGCGTCTATTCCGATAATCATATTACTTGGTTGCAAAAATTGATCTTTTGTATGATTCCAAATTTTCTAAAGCTATTCCAGTGCCCTTGGCAACGCATAACAAGGCATCATCTGCCACGAAAGTCGGAACATCGGTTGTTCTTGATAAAAGTTGGTCTAAATTTCTAAGCAAAGAACTTCCGCCAGATAAAACCATTCCTTTATCCATTATGTCAGCCGCTAACTCTGGAGGCGTATTTTGCAAAGTCCGCTTGGCTGCATTAACAATCGCTTCAAGCTCGTTCTGAATTGCATCCGTAACGTCATCGGAATTTACAATAATATTCCTAGGCAAACCAGTCAGAATATCACGACCCCTGATTTCCATGCTTAATTTATCTTCAAGATAAAGAGCGCTACCAATATTTATTTTAACATCTTCGGCAGTTCTTTCGCCAATTGCCAAGTTATATTTTCTTCTAATATAATCGGTAATTGCGCTATCAAATTTATTGCCTCCTACCCTGACCGAGGTTGAAGTGACTAAACCGCCCAAGGAAATTACCGCCATTTCCGCCGTGCCTCCGCCAATGTCAATTATCATATGGCCGGAGGCTGAACCTATCGGTATATCAGCGCCGATGGCTGCGGAAATTGGCTCTTTGATAATATAAGCCGCTTTTGCTCCGGCTGAAATTGTGGCGTCAATAACAGCGCGCCTTTCAGTGGAAGTTATGCCTGCGGGTACTGCCACCATAACTTCTGGACGAAATAAACGCATACCACCGAGCGCTTTGTTGATGAAATACCTCAACATGGCCTCAGTGGTATGGTAATCAGCAATCACGCCATCTTTAAGTGGTTTTAAAGCGATAATTGAGTCTGGAGTTCTGCCAAGCATATCTTTAGCTTCATTACCGATTGCTAATATTTTTTTATCAGACAAAGATATAGCGACAACGCTTGGTTCGTTAATAATAATGCCTCTTTTTGGCAGATGAACTAGGGTATAGGCAGTTCCCAAATCTATGCCGATTCTCTTGATTAACATAATTTTATAACTCGATTTGAAATAATTTATCAGTGGTTAGATCGGTTGTCCATTTAATTCTTTCGTTGTTTATTTTTTGCGCGTAAAAACCAACTGGACTATATGATTTTATCCTATTTATGAAGTTTAAGTCAACTATTAACGAACCAATGTTATTGCCAGGCTGTTTTTGGATAATAAGTTCGTAATTCTTAATTTTATTTAATCTAGAAGGCAATTTATACTCAAAATATAAGCTACCCATGCTTCCGGGATCAATTGAAATAAGGGTTGCGAAAACAGTTTTGCCAAGCTCCTCGCTGATTTCAATCTTGCCGGTGGCCGATCCCGAGTATTTGATCAGCTGACTGCCTGCTGGCACATATAATCTAGAGTAAGTTCGATATCTGCCAGTTTTCCAGGTGAAATTTCCTTGATGGAAATAATTAATAGTTGCCTTAGCGTATAAACCGTCAAAATTTTGGTCAACCTGGTATTGGATATTTCTCTGCATTACCGAGTCAGTTTTCAAACTTGCCATATTGGCATCAACCAACATTAAATAATCTCCAGTATTTTTCTTAATTTCACCAGATATTCCATATTTAGAAAATATTTCTTGCAGTTCTATTTCCGATGAATAAATAATAATATTTTTACGTAAAAAATTTTCGGCTATTATATCATAAACACCCCCCCATTGTTTTTTTGAACCGGAAAAAATTTTATTTTTAATTTCCTGAGATATTTCGCCGATAATTTCCTTTCTTTGCCATTTTGATATGCCTAACTCTTGATAACCCCTCTCTACCCGATATTGCAGCAAATCAACGAAATTATCTTTGTTATATTCTACCCCCTCAATATTTATGGGTCCTATAAGTGATAATAAATCAATAATCAAATTAGGAGTAATACCGACTATCGCAACGAAATTATTTACTTCAGCTGAATTTTTTGCCAATTTTATCTCTTGCTGATACATGGAATCAATTGTCTTAGCTGAAGTTGGCCAATCAGGCGACCAATTGGCATCACGCACAAACCACTTCTTTAATCCCATATACTCAATAAATGGTTGCGGCGGGGTGGTAGTTACTAGTTCTTGAACAGGCATGTCAAGATGGTAAATATCGTGAGTTTTAAAATCAATTATTTCAGCGTTACCGATACGCACTATGCCATAGGTTCCAATGAAGCCGCCAGTTGGTCTGAGTTCATCGCTATTTTGTAATAAAACCAAAATTTCAACTGGCTCAGGGTATCCGGATAGCCGGGGTAAGGTTTGTATCACTGGAATTGTAGTTTCTAAATAATTAACTGCGCGAAAAATTTTTTCTCTTAAAGATTTTAATTGAACATGATAGACTGAGAAGATGCTTGATGAATTTATATGATCCAAGTAAACCAAGGATAAATTTAGATTGGCTTTAATGCCGGACAATTCTGGCACAGATTGATAAAGTTTGGTTAAAATTTTTATTTTTTGTTCTTGGTTAAAATTGGCAAATGATTTTATTTCACCACCGTCAGAAAGCTGATTAATTTCAATCGCAATTGCTAAAGCGTTTATCTCCGCTTTATTTAGAATTTGAGCGACATTTATTAAATATTGCAACTCGGTAATATATTTATTAACTAAAGGCAGGTATTTTAAAGGGCTAGAGATAACTCGAGAATGATTTTTAGCGGCGGTTTCAAAATTTTCACCTGCTTTTCTAGCCTTTGCTTCTGCCTGTTCAAATTTATATGCCTCAATTAAACTGAATGATTTTTCAGTATAATTTTTACCAGATTTTATATTAATTGCAATATTTTTAATATTTGAATAGTAATAAAAACCAACCAATAAAAAACAAAGCAGGCAAAAACTAAAAATTAAAATAAAAACTTTTATTATTTTATAAAAAGTTATTTGAATTTTATTTTTTTTAAACAAACTAAGACTTGCCTTCGAATTAAGGTTAAAATTTTTTACTAAAAAATTTATTTTTTTTCGTTTTTTAAAAAATAACATAGAAATCTGCAAAAAAATATATATAAAATATTTACTCGTGCCTTAAACTCTCAACGGGGTCGAGTTTAGCGGCCTTCCTGGCTGGGTATACGCCAAACACAATGCCAAAAAAGGTAGAAAAACCGAGCGCTACTACGAACGCTTTTAATGGGATGGCGAAATGCCAATCATACCCCAACTGATTCGCGCCCAGATGTATCAGATAAGAAACAATAACTCCGAAAACAATACCAAAAATTCCACCCATTAACGTTACAAAAATCGACTCAAAAAGAAACTGCTTCATAATATCGGAATAATTCGCTCCAACGGCTTTTCTTAGCCCTATTTCAGCTGTTCTTTCAGTAACCACAACATACATTATATTCATTATACCCACTCCGCCAACCAACAGTGATATAGAAACGATTGCTAATAATAAAAACGTAACCGCTCCCATTACTGTCGCAAGCATATCCATTGATTCCTGCATAGTAACAACTCGAAAATCATCTTTGGCAATATCGGTTTCTCCTTCGCCGATATTTCTAATCCTTGCTTGACCAGGGATCATTTCCAAAGGAATTGATTCCAAGTTGTGATTTTGACGAATAATCAACCGCGCTTCTTCCGCTGTTTCATCAACTCTGCTCATATCGCTCACTTTATGTATCATGTAAGTAATATGATCAATTCCCATGATTCTTTTTTGCAGTGTCCTAATTGGCAAATAGAGCAAGTCATCGAAGTCCATCCCCATTACCGCTCCTCGTTCTTTCATAACCCCAATTACTTGTAATTTTAATTTTCTAATTTTTATATATTTACCAATAGGATCTTCGTCTGCGAATAATGTTTGCTTTAATTTATTCCCCAAAACAACAACCAAAGCTCGAGATTTATCCTGTTCTTCTGTAAAAAATTGGCCATACTCCACTTCCGATTTATCAACTTCCAGAAAAGTTCCGCTAACGCCAATAACAAAAGATCTCTTTATTTGATTGGAGTAACTGATTTGTTCTTGGCCCATAATAGCGGCGTAACCGACAGAAATATTTTCTAATTTTCCCACATCTTCCATGTCTTTAATTTTTAACGTAGTAACTGCAACGCCTTGGGCTAAACTAGCAGCGCTTTGCGTTTCGCCTTGCATGCCTCTTTTATTACTTGGCAACTTAACCTCGGTTTGGATAATATCAGTGCCAAAAGTCTCGACTTGAGCGAAAACCAATCCCTTGATCCCCTCGCCGGCAGAATAAACAATAATCACACTACCGATACCAATCACCACTCCGAGCACAGTAAGAGCAGTCCTGACCTTATTGGCAAGCATTGAAGACAACGAAACATTAATTGCCTTTTTTATATCCATGTTTTTTATTCATATCGCAAAGCTTCAATCGGATCCAAGGTTGAAGCCTTTTTAGCCGGATATAGACCGAAAATTAATCCCACAACCGAACAAACACCAACTGCTAGCAAGATTGACCAAATAGAAATGGAAAGCACCCAATCATAACCTAATAATTTTGCAATAATGAAAATTAGGAAAGAAATAAAACCGCCAAATATAATACCAATTAATCCGCCCAAAATAGTAACAGACATAGCTTCGATTAGGAATTGGCTCATAATATCAAGCGTATTCGCGCCAATTGCTTTGCGTAAACCGATTTCCCTGGTTCTTTCAGTCACGCTCACTAGCATGATATTCATAATTCCAATTCCTCCTACCAATAAAGAGATGGCGGCAATCGCCACAAGAAAGTATTTTAAAGCATCTGTCACTGTAGTAATGACTTCCAGGGCTTGAGCTCCGCTACGTACCGTAAAATCGTCTTGACTACCGTCAATTTTTATAATGTCATGGCGTTCGCGCAAAGTATTTTTTATATCTTCAATTACCGTATTGATGTTTTCTGGATAATTTACTTTTGCCCGCAAAAATGAAATATGATTAACCCCGGCAATTAATTTTTGCATGGTTTTTATAGGTATCAAAATTTGGTCATCATAATTTTGCATAGCAACGGTACCCTTTTCTTTCATTACGCCTATTACTTCAAAGGAAATTTTTTTAAATTTTATTCGTTGGCCAATCGCTTCTGAATCTCCAAACAATTCTTCCTTAACCGTTGATCCAAGAACGGCTACTTTTGATAAATTTAATTCTTCGTCTTTGGTAAAAAATCTTCCTGTTTTTACTTGATGGCTTTCTACTTGTTGATAGCCGACTGTTGTGCCGCTGATATTCGTATCATAGGAATTAGCTCCCCAACTCACAGAAGCTACTCCTTTATAATACGAAACAATATCGGTTATATCGGGAACATTTTTTTTATCACTCAGAGCAACCATATCATCGTAGGTTAAAGATGTAATAATAATTCCTATCAAAGAAGCCGGCGGACCGTCTTTGTCTGATCCACCGGGCAGTACGCCGACCAAATTAGTTCCAAAAGATTTTATTTCAGACAAAATAAGATTTTGCGCTCCAGCGCCGACTGCCATGATTATTATAACAGCGCCTACTCCGATAATAATCCCAAGCATTGTTAAAAAGCTCCTGCCTTTGTTGGTTAGCAGAGCTTTATAAGAAATTTTTATGCATTGTTTATAGTGGCCGATAAAATGCATAATTTTATTTTAATATTGATTCTCCGTCTGCGATTCTTCTGTTAAGCACAGGCTTGTCGTCTATAATCTGACCGTCATGAATTTTAATTATTCTCTTAGCGTGCTCAGAGGTATAGGTTTCATGTGTTACCAATATAATAGTATTCCCACTATCATTAAGCCTCTGTAAAATTTGCATTATTTGCACGCCTGACTTGGAATCCAGATTACCGGTCGGCTCATCGGCAAAGATAACAGCTGGGTCATTAACCAAGGCGCGAGCAATGGCCACTCGTTGTTTTTCGCCGCCTGATATTTGATTAGTAAAATAATATAATCGATGCCCCAAACCAACCGAATCCAAGACTTGTTTCGCTTTTTTTTCAATCTCTATTTTTTTTTCAGAATAAGTTAGTGGCAGTTTGACATTGTCAATTACCGTAGTTCGTGGCAATAAATTAAAAGCTTGGAAAATAAAACCCACCTTTTCGTTTCTCAGTTTGGCTAGTTTGTTGTCATCAAGATTAGCGACATTTTGCCCTTCAAATTCATATTTTCCGGAAGTTGCCTTATCCAGGAAACCTAGAATATGCATGAGAGTTGATTTGCCGGAACCCGATGGGCCCATGATCGCGACAAACTCGCCTTGCTCTATATTAAAATTAAGGCCGTGCAATACTTCTGTCACGACCTCTCCGTTAGCAAAATTTTTAATCAAATTCTCTGCTCTAATTAACATAGCGCTATTTTCAATTTTTTACTTTTTTTCTTTCACGAAAGTTACCAGCACATCCCCTTCTTTTAACCCTTCCAATATTTCCACTACGCCGTTGTCTCCGCGCAACCCGACTGCTACCGGCGTTTCCAGTACGGAATTATTAACATATTTTCTAGCAAATTTTTGGCCTGATTTGTCCAAGATTGATCTTTGTTGAGCCAACAAAACATTCTCCTTTTCGGCAGTAGTGATTATTAAGTTTGCGGTCATGCCAGACTTGATGCTTTCCCGATAATTTTGCAAATTATTCAATGAATCAGCAACAAAATTGATTTTTACTTTATAATAAATAACTTCTTGTATCTTGGTTTCAGCTGGTTCAATAAAATTAACCAAGCCGGAAAACTTGATCGCTTCGCCAAAAGCGTCCATGGTAATTTGTGCTGGAATATTTAATTTAATTTTACTAATGTCCGATTCTGAAATATCAACTTCAATGTTTAGGCTATCCTGATTTAAAATTACCATCACCGGCAGGTTGGAAGTGTTTTCACCAATTTCATAATTTATTTTTGTAATTACTCCATTAATTGGCGAAATAATTTGAGAATTGATAATTTGATTATTAACCGCCTGCAGTTCAGTTTCTACTTGACGCACTTGAGCCTGAGCCAATGAAATATCCTCCGGGCGGCTTGGCGATGACACTTTATCCAACTGAGCTTTTGCGACTTGCATTGCGCGATAAGCGCTATCTATTTGATTCTCCGCCGAAGTAATCTGTTGTTCCCCGGATGTTCTGGCTGTAGTTAGGCTGTTTTTTGCTTGAATAACCGCATTGGCAAGATTATTTTCAGCTTGTTCTAGGGTTTTTTCTGACGATGCAACCATTGTTGCGTAGTTTAATAAAGCGTCGGCTAGCGCTTGTTTGGCATTTTCGGCAGCAGAAATGGCTGAGCTTGAGAGTGTAAGCTGGCTACTGATATTTGACTTAAAAGAATCCAATTTGGATTGACTAAAATTATAAGTTGTTACTGAATTCTCCAAAGAGGCATAGCAATTTGTTAAAGCGTTAAATGTTTTATTCAAGGAGGCTAAAGTCTGATCAAGCGAAAAGTTGATTTTATCAGCACTTGTTAAAATTTTGGCTTCGGCTAGAATCGTTTTTGTTCCGGAAATCAATAGTTTCGCTTTACTATAATCTTCGTTTGTTTTATTAAGATAACTTAGGTTTTTAGCGCTAATAACATCTTTAGCGTCATTATCGTTTAAAATCCTGTCTATAGCATCAAGCGCGGTAATGGCAACGGATAATTTATCTTCTGAAGTGTTTAAGGCAACATTTTTTTTATTATCAATCGCTTGTTGATAAGTTGCTTTAGTATTATTTAAATTATTTTGAGCTATCTGAACTGATTTTTCATAAGATGTAACTGATAATACCGTGTTATCTTCAAGGTCGATGAGATTTTTTTCTGCTTGTCTAATGCTTTCTTCTACTGATAATCTGATTTTTTCTGCCAGTTTTATGGCCGACAAATAAGCGGTATTAGCTTGGTTAAAACTTGCTTGGCTGATAGCAACTTCTTCCTTGGTTGAACCTGATAAAATTTTTCTTAAATTCGCCTGGGCAACAGATAGGCTGGCTTCGGTTTGTAGTTTTTTTATCGTCAAAGCTGTATAATCAAGTTCTGCTAGTAATTGACCCATTACAGCCCGATCACCGACTTTAATATTTATTTTTGCTATTTTGCCGCTGTTTAAAAAATTAAGGCTTAACTCTTGATTTGTTTTTACACTGCCAGTTTCACTTACTGTCTGGACTAATTTTCCGAAAACCACCGGTTTAGTTGAGTATATTAAATTATTACTGTTACGAGATTTAAACCAAAATATCGTCATCACAGCTAAAATTAGAATCAAAACTAGTCCGATAATTATTTTTCTTTTGTGGGTTTTATTTTTCACAGATTTACTTTTTGGCGATTTTGATTAACTTTTTTAAAAGTTTCAACAAATTCGTCTAAATTGAATGAATTTTTTAGAAAAAAATAATTAACACCGATATTTTTTGCTCTTGTCATGGTATCATTATCACTAAGATTAGTAAAAATAAAAACCAGAGAATTAGCAAGAATATTATTGCTTTTTATCTTTGACAACAAAATAAAACCATCAACCGTGGGTAGGATTAAATCTAAAATAATATAATCAGGAGTAAAAGAGATTAATTCGTTGATAATCTCAAGCTCATCAGAGCCTTGATTAACCCGTACCTGATAACCTTCAATGTTGAATTTCGCTTGCAGGCCATAAAGGATATTGGCATCATCTTCGATTATATATATCTTTTTTCGTTTCGTTATATCCATAATTAAAATTATTATACCAAATTTTTCAAAAAAAGTACAAAAAACGAATTTAGCCATCTAATTTGTAACTTTATTCTTTCCGGTTGAGTTATATAAAATGTAACCGAAATTAATCTAATTAATTAGGTTATAAATATAACTAAAATGGCAATTAAGGAGCGTGTGTTGAAAAATCGAAAAATTTGTATTATAATATAAACAAATATAATAAATTTATTCATAAGAAAAAATAAGGTTATGATAAAAAAAGTGCTTATTTTAATGTTTTTTTTAAGTTTTTTTATACTAATATTAGAAGCTAATGCTAATAATGGTTTTAATCCCAGCCTTATTATTAGCGATGCCGAAATACTTGACAATCAAACCATGACATTGCACGAGATACAGTCTTTTTTAGATACTAAAAACAGTTTTTTGGCTAATTACAGCTGTCCTGATGCCAATGGCATTGTCAGAAGGGCTTCGGAAATAATCTATAACGCAAGCACCAAGAATTATGATTGCGATAATGTGCCCTTGAGCGCTAATCCGACCGAACAAGAAAAATCGCAAAAATGTAAAAAAATTACAATTAATCCAAAGTTTTTATTAGTCTTACTGCAAAAAGAACAGAGTTTAATCGAAGCTACCTCGCCAACTCAAAGTCGGCTTGACTGGGCGACCGGTTATGGCTGTCCGGATGGCGGCGGTTGTAATGTCCGCTGGAAAGGCTTTGGCAAACAAGTAAACTCCGCGGCTCTGCAATTTTTTGATTATATGATAAATCCAAACAACTACACTTATCAAAACGGCAGGTCTTATACTTTTTCCAACCCTTACTCTACCACTGTCAAAAATGCCACAACAGTAACTATCGGCAATAACGCCACTGCCGCTCTGTATAACTATACGCCTCATGTCTATAATGGAAATTATAATTTTTATAATATTTGGCAGAGATATTTCACCAGATTATATCCCGACGGTTCACTGGTGCAAGCCAAGGGCGAAAATACTGTCTGGCTGATACAACATGGTAAAAAAAGAGCTTTTCTCTCCAAGGGTGCGTTGACCAGCCGTTTTGACATTAATAAAGTTATTCCTATTAATTCATCTGATTTGGATAAATATGAAACTGGTGCTCCGATAAAATTCGCGCAATATTCTTTCTTGCGCTCGCCCAAAGGCACGGTTTTCCTGTTGGTAGATGACAAAAAACACGGTTTTGTCAATCAAGAAGCGCTAAGAAAAGTCGGTGTCAATCCGGAAGAAATTATCAACGCAACTTGGGACGAAATAAATGTCTACAGCGACGGCAAACATATTACTCCCACTTCCACCTATTTATTCGGCGCGCTATTACAAAACAAAAAAACCGGCGGAGTCTATTGGGTGATTGATGGAACCAAGGCCGCATTGACTGATCCGATTTATCTCAAGACAAGATTCATCGGCAAAAAAATAGCTCCGGTTTCTTCTGAAGAGCTAGATCGATTCTCCACTATTTCACCGGTAATTTTCACCAATGGCGAATTACTAAAAACTGCCGGCAAACCCGGAGTTTATATAATAGTTGACGGCTATAGGCGACCATTCTCTTCCGGCGAAATCTTTGAAAAACTCGGCTATAAATGGTCCAATATCATTACCGTACCTGAAAAAATTCTCTTAACTTTTCCGCTGGGAACAGCAGTTGCTGAAACCGGCTTGGTCTCTAAGTCAGCATCAACCACCAATCAGGTTGTCTCTGAAATGACTATATCGCCTGATCAAAACAGTTCCACCACCACATCGGACAAAGCTACTACTACTAATCCCTAACTCTTCCTATGTCAATTGTTTTTTCCGCTATCGTCCCCCATCCGCCGTTGCTAATACCAAATATTAGCAAAGAAAACATCCTGCGTTTGGATGCGACTATCAAGTCTTACAAAAAATTGGAAGCTGATTTGTATTCTATCCAGGCTGACACTATTGTCATTATTTCTCCTCATGGCATGATTTTTGACGATAAATTTTCCATGAACCTAAACCCGGAATTTATCGCAAACTTCGAAGAATTCGGAGATTTCGCCACCAAGATGCATTTGCTGGGCGATATTGGATTATCTTACAAGATTAGAGAGCGTATGGAAACCCGAGCGCCCTTGCAATTAATCAGCCAAAAGGATCTAGATTACGGTTCTTCAATACCGTTATTCATGCTGACAAGCCACTTGCCGAAAATTAAAATCATTCCGCTTTATTTTTCGGGTTTAAGCATGGAAGAACATTTCCGTTTTGGACAATTATTAAAGCGAGAACTAATGTTTAGCAAGAATAGAGTGGCCGTTATCGCTTCTGGCGATCTGTCGCATCGCTTGAGTAAAAACGCACCGGTAAAATATTCACCAAAAGGAAAAAAATTCGACAACAAACTAATCGAACTGCTTCAAACAAATAACACTGCTGAAATAATAAAGTTTAAACCCGAATTTACCAACGAAGCAGCAGAATGTGGCTTGCGCTCTATCGTAATTTTGCTTGGTATTTTAGATGAAATTAAAAAACAGAACCAGCTATTATCTTACGAATGCCCTTTCGGCGTGGGCTACATGGTAATGAATTTTAAATTTTAGTTTGGTTATTTTTTTTACCGACAATCTTGAAAAAATATCTCCACCTTTCGCCGCTGGCACACAACTCCTTGGTGTCGTTTAAGCATTTTTCAACAACAACCCTGGAGTGGATCTTGCATGCTTTAAAAACGGCATTGCGCTTAACGCTTGGTATGTTTAACTCCTTAATTACACGCAAAGCCAGCTCCTGCCATTCATATGCGGGCGATTTGACAATCTGTCTATTGAATATATTGCTTATCGGCTGAAGGTCGGAATTATCATTTTCCATAATATGCCAAAATTATTACCCATAATACCTTACAATAATCCGCAACTTAGGGCAACCAACTCTAAAGTTGCTTTGGAAGAGCTAAAAAAATCAGAATTCAAGAATTTGCTTGAAGATATGTCGCACACCATGCTTAAACAAGATGGCGCCGGGCTCGCAGCGCCGCAAATAGGCAGAAATATCAGTTTAGCGCTTATTAACACCAAAGAAGGAATAATCGCTCTAATTAACCCGGTAATTACCAAAAAATCATGGAACAAAGAAACTGACCAAGAAGGCTGCTTGTCTGTTCCTGGTATTTACGGTCAAGTTAAACGGCATAAAAAAATTATTTGCCAATATCTTGATCGCGATGCTAAGCTTCAACAAATTAATGCGGAGGGTTTGCTGGCCAGGGTGATTCAACACGAGCTGGACCATTTGGAAGGTATTTTATTTATTGATAAAACTGACAAACTGGAAAAAATAGATTAAGCTATTTTTTTATTTTCTTAACCAGCCAAAAACAAAATATTAAAAAAATAATGATGATTGCAACTTTGAATTCATTTAAGTAATAGAGGAACAAATCCTGATTAGCGCCGAAAAAATACCCAATAACCGCTAAAAACGACACCCAGATACTTGAACCGAGAAAAGTAAACCAAATAAAATCGCGAAATGGCATTCTAAAAAAACCGGCCGGTAAAGAAATCAACTGTCTAACCGCTGGAACTAATCTGCCAAAAAAAGTCGCCAAATTTGCTCCTTGCTTAAAAAATTTTTCCGCGTTTTCCAATTTTTCTCGATTTAGCAAGAGATACTTGGCATAACGATGTTCTATTAGGCGAAAAGCCAAAGCTCTGCCCGCCAGCCTTGCTAGGAAATAGTTGACTGTCGCGCCGATCAAGCTACCGGCCACCCCAAAAAGAATAACCAAAAAAAGATTAAAATTGCCCTGACTAGCGCTATAAGCCACCGGCGGGATGACAACTTCAGAAGGAAAAGGTATAAAACTGCTTTCAATCGCCATCAATAAAAAAACACCCCAATAACCCAATTTGTTCCCAAACGCTAAAACAATGTCTAATAATTCATTCATGTACTAATTATAGCTACAAAATTAAGATCAAGCAATAATGGAAATACCAACAAAAAAAATCAATATAGTTTTTATCGGTACGCCGAAATTCGCCGTACCGGCTTTTTTAGAATTGATGACCTGCCAGGAGATTAAGATATCGGCGGTAATAACTCAACCTGACAAACCGGTAGGCCGCAAGCAAATTTTGCAAGCGCCAGCCGTCAAAATCGCTGCCCAGGAACACCACCTGCCGATTTACCAACCGATAAAAATCATCAAGCTTGAAGATGAATTGCGCCGGCTTCAATCCGATATCATTTTGGTAATCGCTTATGACCAGCTAATACCTCCGTCCATTCTCAATCTTCCTCGCTTGGGCTGTATCAATGTCCACGGCTCCCTCCTGCCAAAATACCGCGGAGCGGCCTGCATTCCCCATTCTATTATCAATGGCGATCAGAAAACTGGTATTACTATCATGAAAATGGACCAAGGATTAGATACCGGTCCTATTATTAAGCAAGAAATAGTAGAAATATCCGATGATGAAACAAGCGGTTCACTCTTAGCAAAGCTTGCCCTCCTGGCTGCTAGAACTTTACCTCAAACCATTATTAACTACGTTTCCGGACAACTCGTCCCACAACCTCAAGACGAGAGCCAAGCTGTCAAGGTCACCAAGATCAACCAAGACGATGCTCGCATCAACTGGCAACAAAGCGCCCAACAGATTGACCGCTTGATTAGAGCGATGCAACCCTGGCCAGTCGCCTGGTCAACTTGGAACCAAAAAAAAGTAAAAATATTGGAAACTAAACTGATTTCTTTCCCCACTCTAAAGATCGTGTTTGATTCCAAGCCTGGCAAACTTTTTTATCTTGACGGCGAACTAGCTGTTCTTTGCGGTCAAGACGCGCTGCTTATTAAAAAATTGCAATTAGAAGGCAAAAAGAAAGTAACTGCTGATGAATTTATCAGAGGACACCGCCATCTGATTGGATCAATTTTAGTTTAATCCAAAAAACACAAAGCACACGCCTTGCAACGTGCGCCTTGTTAATCCCCATGCGACAGCGTATTGATTGTTTGCTGATTCGCAACACCAAACTATGTCTAGCATGATGCAACTTAAGTGTAAAGAAGCGAAAAAAACCAGTCAAGTTGATAGCAAGTTGATAAGCCGAAAAAAGTAATTATTTTTTGTTAACAAGCCTGTTAATAACTTAAATATTTTGTTTAATTTAAGCCAAAAAATTTTTAAACTTATGTTAACAATAAAAATGACTTATTGCTTTTTTTACGCATGAATATAATCGATTCTTATTTAAAAATTTTACTCTTGCCTACCTGAATGAAAACTGATATCATTTTTTATATATTTTACGGCCCTATCGTCTAACGGTTAGGACGCCAGGTTCTCATCCTGGTAATCGGGGTTCGATTCCCCGTGGGGCTACCAAATTTTACGATTTTTTGAACACATTTGAAGGGCGACCGACAAGGTCGCCCTTTGTTAGTGTTTATTTTTAGTGTTTATTTTCAAAGGATTCTTTGTAGGGAGACAGATCGTCCGAAACTAATTTGTTTTTCCTCGGAAATTGCGAAGTGATTTATGCGAAAAAACAATCAGTTTTGCCATGTTTTTAGTTTGAATTTTACGCTAAAATTAAGGTAGAAATAAAAAATTTAATCATTATCGCCGATCTGCCGATTGTCCATTTTTAACTTTTAAAATAGCCAAAACTGTTCACTTTTAACTTTTAAAAACGGCCCGGATGACTCTGCCCCTCGGGGTGCCTTTTTTTATATAAAACTTCATCTTTCAACTACAATCATGTTTTTTTCAATCTGAGCGATGATTTCGTGGTAGCCGGTCGGATAGTCGCGAATCGCCTCATAGAGTACATCAACATTATAACGATAGAGCTCGCCTTTTCTGGTACCAGGATCGTTGGTGATAAATTCTTTGGTTGCCGGATCATAACCACGAATCACTATCATATGGCGCGACGGGCCCGGAGATCTATAGTTGGGGTTATGCATGATCTGACCGTTCATCGGAGTAATAACCAAACGACCCTCTGCTAGTGTCTCTATAATGTCGTTGATCGCAATCTCGCGGACTAAGTAGGCTTTTTGATATTGGAAATAATCTTTAAAAATCCAATCTATTGTATCGCGAGCGGAGATATCGCGATATTCTCCGTATTTTTTTAAAAGCCAATCGGAGATGCCGGTTATTTCCCGCAGAGCCTCCGACTGCGTTAAACCTTGATCGAGCGCCCATCTAACTGCCATTAAAGACGAAGATTCTTCGCAACCATCCTGCTGGCGTTGATCTACCCAGCCGGCAAAAGGAGCCTGCGATGTGAAAGGGACATTCTCCAATAGTATTTTTTTGCTCAAATCAAATTTAGCCTTAGATTCGACGATTACGCCAATCGGATATTTGGCTAAATCTTTGTTGGTGATGCCCCTGCCTAATTCTCGCATGATCCCAAAAGCATCTTCCGGCCTGCCTAAATAATATTTTTTTCTATCCTTGGGATAAATATAGTATGCTTCGCCGCTTTTCTCCACATCTAAAAGTATCATGCCTGACAATCTATCGGGAAAAATCTCGGTATTGGCAATAAACTCGTGCTTGGCGCCAAGCGCCAAGACTCTCATTATCCTAAACGCATCGACCGGGCGACCAAGAAAATAAGATTTACCGTTTCTGGGATAAACATACCAAGCTTCACCCTTGGCTTCTACCTGCAAAAAAATATAACCGATGCCTGATCCAATGTGGTGCTTGGCTTGAGTTCCGGCAGTTTCGCATGCAATAAAAAATAAAACGACTGATAACAATACCAATAATTTTGTTTTGTTTTTTGCCATTTTGATTTAGATATCAAGTTAAAAAATTATAACCCGTTCTTAAAACAAACACAAGCAAATCGCTTGAACGAGAACGATTTACATTAAAACTCAAATAAAAAAACGCCGTTGGCTTAACGGCGGAAATGAACTGAAAAAAATTTAAACTTTTGAATATTTTCCAACTGCAATCAAACTCGCCACCACATTGATCAAAGCGGCGACAACGAACTGGGTGCCGAAAATTTGAAAAAAATTCTGATTGAAATAGGCTACAATATTTATATCATAACCGATAAAGAACGCCTCCAAATAAGGTTGAAGCAAAGACAAAAAGGGATAATAAATAAGAACGATTATCACTACGCCCAAAAATGTATAGAGTAAACTGGAAATCAGATAAGGCGAACGGATGAACCAATTTGAAGCACCGACAAGTTTCATGATAGCTATCTCTCTGCGATGAGTATAGATCGCCACCCTAATGGCGTAATAAACCACTAAAATGGTGGTGAAAATAAAAATTAAACTAACCAGCATCCCGCCTCGAGTGACTTTGCTGGTGATAAAATTAATTTTATCAAGCATTGCCTTGTGGTCGTCAAAATTACGTGATTCAATTATTTCATCGTCAAATTTATTCAGACTTTCGGTCAAAACATTATATTCGTTAACATTCTTCGGTCTGATAATCAGGCTGGGGGTTAAAGGATTTTTCCCTAGTTCGCGCAAGGCTTCCAATATTTCAGGGTTATATTGCTGGTTCTTCTTGAAATTTTCCAATGCTTCGGATTGAGAAATATAAACAACATCCTTGACATTGTCCATCTGGCTGATTCTGTTTTTTAGATCTAATATCTTCGCTTCTTCGGTATTTGTTTTGAGATAGAGGCTGACGTCTACTTTTTCTTTTATTAAATTAAAAGTGGCGTCGCCTATTACCTTGACAGTCAGCAGTAGATTTACCGAAAATAAAGATAAAGTAAGAATAGTGATCGTCACCACTGACAGCCAAACATTTCTGCCGATGTCCTGCAGGCTAAATTTGATCACTCTAGAGAAAGAAAGCAAAAACATAGATATAAAAATTCGCTATAAAATATATTTTCCCACCGCTTGATCGCTGATGACCGTGCCGTTCTCGATGGTAATAACCCGGCGGCGAAGCATATTAACAATCTCACGGTTATGCGTCACCAAAACAACGGTCGTGCCGAATTTGTTGATTTTTTGCAATAACTCGATAATCTCATCGGCGTTGATTGAATCTAAATTTCCGGTCGGTTCATCTGCCAGTAATATCTTTGGGCGGTGAACTAGGGCGCGAGCGATAACCGCTCGCTGTTGCTCTCCTCCGGAAATTTCTTGAGGATAGCGATCCATTTTATTTTCTAACCCAACGATTTTCATTACTTGGGGAACGATGTGCTTGATCTTTTTCGAAGTATAACCGCAAACCTGCAAAGCGAATGAAACATTTTCAAATATAGTTTTTCTGTTTAGCAGCTTGAAGTCTTGAAAAATAACGCCGATCTGTCGCCTCAAAGTTGGTATCTCTGACTGCCTGATGTCGGTTATATCCCAGCCGCCTACGATAACCTTGCCCTGACTGATTCTTTCTTCGCCGATCAAGGCTTTAACGATGGTGGTCTTGCCGGTACCGGATTTTCCCACCAACGAAACAAACTCCCCCGGTTTAATGTACAGGTTGACATTATTCAGCACCCGAACGTCGGGGTGGTAAATTTTTGATACGTTTTGCAGTTGGATCATGTTTTTCCCTTTATTTAAGCTTTGTCAAGCCATAACGAAGAAGCTGGGAGCCATCAGCTACGCTTTGCTCTTTCCCGCTGGCACCGAAAGTAACTGCAACTATTTTATCGCCATTACGGATAGACGCTCTAGTCATCAAACAGTACCCCGCTTCATCAAGATAGCCAGTTTTACTACCAATGATCTTGAAATTTCCGGCAGCGCCGGCTAATAACTGGCTAGAATTTTTGATAGTGCGCGCGATTTTGGTGTTAACGGTGGAGAATCTATAACTGGCCGTACTGCTGATTTTTTCCAACAACTTGTTTTGGAAAACCTTTGTGGTTATTATAGCATAATCCATGGCAGAACTCACGTTTTCCGGAGCCAGACCGGTTGGTTCAAAAAACTTGGTCGAACTGGCTCCCCAATCGTTTGCAATTTGATTCATTCTGGCGACAAACTCTGAGCGCTCCAAACCACTCACCCTGACCAATGTTTCAACGGTATTGTTGGCTGAACCTATTATTGAAGCATAAAGCAGGTCTTTTATAGCCAAAGTCTCCCCTTCTTTGATCCGCAAACGCGCTGATTGCCATTTTTCGCAATATTGATAATTATATTCTTCATCTTGGTATTTATATTCAACTATTCGATCAAGCATCGGGTCGGTATCCAAAAAAACCTTGGCTGCCACCAACTTGGTTAAGCTGGCGAGAGGCAATTGCTGGTTGGAATTTTTTTCCCAAATAACCTCTCCGGTATTTTCGTTGATAACGACAGCTGATTTGGAATTAATCTTCAAATTCGGGGAAACCACGGGCAAACTTATTTTAACGGGCTTATTTTTTGTCGAAGATCCGTCTGCCAGATGAAGCAATTCTATTTTCACTTTAATTATCCCCTGACCGATTTTGGCAAGTTTGAGAAAGGATTTTTTGTCCAAATCAACTACTCGATCGGGGTGCAACTTTCTGTCCGGACCGTAATCGTTCACTTCAACGTCAATAAATTTATTGTTTTCTAAGTTGTAAACTCTCAACCTTGAACCTTTTGGAAAATCGGGCGACGCGCAAAACATGCCATTCTTGTAGCTATACCAGCTGGCACTACCAACGGAAAGCTTTTCCGGATCAGCAAAAACCGCCAGTCTGGCAAAAGGCAAATGAATTTTAGTTCTAACCATTAGTTTTTCCGGAAAATCTTCGGTAGGTAGGGCGCGCCATAAATTTTTTGTCCGATCATAGAAATAAACCTGCTTGAGCATAGTAGATGAGGTGGCGTACTTAATCTCAAAAATCAAAGGTTTTTTGGCCGGGTAAGCTGTTTTACTTATTATATCAAACTGATAAATCGGGCTAATCTGCTCAAGGCTCCATGGCAGAGGCATGGGGATGGTTATTTCTTCAAGCTTTATTTCAGCGGCGGAATCAAAAGTAGACGAGCTAAGAGTAAGTCGAAATGATCCGTCAAAATAATCAGCGGAAAAATTATTCTTAACTTTCGTTGCGTCCAATAAGACGCCAACTGGCTGAAAGTCAGTTTCAATAGCCCGGGCTTCCGATATTCGGTTAAAAACAAAAAAACCGCCGATTAGAAAAGCGCTTAATATAAAAATGATTATTTTAGTTTTATACATTCATTTGACTAAGTTTAATTAGCTTCATATAATTATAACATAAAATTCAAGCTAAAAACAACTTGAATTTTATCAGCTAAAATTGGTAAAAATTTACCTGGTAGTCATCGACTCAAATCTTCTTGTCCGATTAAACAGCCTTGATATCAATTTAACGCAAGCGGGATTAGTATAATGGCAGTACGTGACCTTCCCAAGGTTGAGGCGCCGGTTCGATTCCGGTATTCCGCTCACGCCAAGGCAAATAAAAAAAGATAAGTTTTACAACCAGTCTCCACTCGTAATTCGCGGCAATAAGACATTCCGCCGAGATAGCTCAACTGGCAGAGCAATGGCATCGTAAACCATATGTTCCGGGTTCAATTCCCGGTCTCGGCTCATTTTGAAAATTCACGGCCTAAAAAACTTTAAAACACAAACCAAGAATTGCTCTTGATTATTTCTTTTTCCAAATATTCATCCAAGGTAATGGCTTTGATAAAAACGTGCTTTAAGCCGATTAAATTATCAGCCCGATCATAACATTGCAATAAATAATAACCGTCGCTCGAAGCAATCGGATCGCTGGTTTGCTTGGGTTCAAGTTCCAAAACTGAATCGCCAAATTTATTAACGGCATCCGCAACAACTAAATATTCACCGGCATTATATTCGTCGCCATATTTTTTTGCCAGTTGGTCAAAATCCTGGTTAGTAGCCATTTCTTTGATTTTTTCAATCCTAGCTTGGGCTGAAACATTCACCTGCCGATCAAGTATTAATTTCGGTTCCAATTTTTCACTAAGAACTTCCCATTTAATAACCCGGTCAACATAACGCTGTTCTCCCAAGCTATAATAATAACCGAGTAATTGTTTTTTTTCCTCATTGCTTTTTAATTCTTTGGTTAGATTGTAGTAGCGATCCGCTAATTCCCGCTGATCTGCTACTACAAAATTTTTTTTGGACAAATCTTCAAGGATAATTTCTTTTAACAATTGCCGCTTCACCAGTTGGCGCAAAACATCGTCTTGCTTAGCGTTTTGCCCAAGATAATTTTTGGTATCGGAATAATCAAAATAAGAGACAAAGCCTCTGGTAGAAAAGAAATAAGGCAAAGTTACCACGGAAGCGACTTTTCTGATTGCCGGCTGATCCAGTTTAAAGATAAAAACAGTAAAGTAGAAACTTAAATAAGCCACAAATAAAACAGCCGCGAGTTTTACGGCATAACAGAATAGCTCACGAATAGATGCAAAAAATTTTTTTATTAATAAAAATTCGGACTCGGCTGATTTTTGTTTTTGCCGGGAGAAGTTGGGGCTTTTGCTATTTTTTTCTTCAGTTTTTTGATTGGTTTTAATACTACTGGAAATCGTTTTTACTTGTTCTTGGTTGAAAAAATCCAACTTACCACTTTCAAATTGATTTTGCATCTTCTCGGTCTCGGCTTTGACTTTATTAAGCTCATCGATCAAGCTGTTTCGGCGCTTTGGGGTTGATATTTCTTTTTTCTTGGTTACAGCCTTTGGCAAGTTTTCGTTCTGAATTTTTGGACGATCTTTTTTTATTTGCCTTGCTTCTTCGCTTACTTTTCCGTTTTGAGGTTTGTTGAGAGGCAGCTGCTTGTTGTTTTTCTTGGACCAGACAATCAAGCCGTCCATCCTCCTATTGCCAGTATAAACAACCGGCCTATTTACAACCAAAGATGAAGCCTGATCGATTCCTCGCTGCCGTTTCGCTTTTTCTTGATGATTTAAACCGTCTAACTTTTTTGCGTATCGATTAACCATAAACAAAAAATTCAAGCAATCAGCTTAATTTATGCCGAATAAACTACTTAAAAAAATAATAAAACCAACGTTCAGGATTGCCTATTGTCTTGGTTTGGTTTTTTTCCAAACCGGGAATACGAAAAACCGCACTGCTGGCCTGACTGGCTGGAGTTTTTATCGCCTGCTCGCCTTCAACGATAACAACTTTTTCTCCAGGCTTTTTCATGCCCAAATTCAATCTAGCTTGTTCTTCGATAAAAGCGTCTGATTCCAAATATTTTATCATACCACCCAAGCTCTCGTTCTTTTTCTCTAATTTTAAAACTTCTTGCTCCAAATTTTTGATTTCTTGGTCGACTTTGTAACGTTGGGAAAAATTACGATACAAAGGCATCGCTATCAATAAAACAATAATAAAACCGACCAGAGAAAAAAACTTTGGATTAAATAATAATCGTGATAATCTGTTTTTCGCCTTTAGAGACATAAAATAATTAATATTATAGCACAATCAGCCGATGTTCGGCAAAAAAATAAGCGGTTGACAAAACCGCCTAGCAACGATAGCGCCGTTTTTTAACGCGCTTTCGGTGTCACCCAAAATCCCATATACTTACCGAGAAGCAATCTGATTTGTGCTTCCAGTCCAGGTATCGCTCCGAAGAAAACGATAGAAATAGGTAAAAAGCCCCACTGTACTACCATGGAGATGGATTTAGCAAAAGAATATTTTGCCGGGCGCTTGGGCAAAAGCAAAGTAGAGATTATCGCGGAAACTACCATGCCAAACATGGCAAAAGTCATTAAGATTCTGGATGCCAGAGGTAAATTGCTGGATAAGACGGTTGAATTAAATTCATTACCGCCTAGGAGCATCGGCATCCAGCCGATAACCGCGATAATCAAAGCGTTAGTGCCCCATGAGTGAAAACCTTCCAGTTGAATCAAGGAATAAAACAATTTGCGCCGGAATTTGAAAGTCGGGGTCTTGTCTTTGATAAAATTAAAAAGGATAAAAGGCACGTTTTCCACTCCCCAACCCCAGCGACGTTGTTGTTTGTACAAATTTTTCAAGGTCTGCCAAGCGGTTATATCCATGCAAACGTCCATGGAAACGGGAAAATAAAGCGGTTCAACCCGATACTCTCCGTGATAAAAGCAGAGGCAATGCCAAAAAATGCGCGAATCTTCCGAAACCATATTGGTTGACCAAAAATTAACGTCAACCAATGCCTGCCAGCTCATTGAATGCGAGGAGTAGGTGGCCAAACGTTCGCTCCTGATTTGTTGCATCATCTGCCAATGAGTGTTGGAAATGGCGGTAGTACGGGCCAAAAAAGGCGCCTCCCAGAGATTGTTATGATAAACTGGAATAGGCTGATAACTGGCACGATGAGGGCTTTTTACCGTGAGAAATCGGTGAGTCAAGCAATAAAAATAACCTGAACGAACGCAAGTGTCAATATCAAAAACACTGACTATTATTTTTTTGTAATCAAGTTTTTCAGCATCGATAATCTCCTCTTTAACCCGCCTCGCCGCCCAGGCTTGGTTAGCTCCCTTGCCCTTGATTTCGCCGACTAAGCCGTCGGGATGAATGGTGATGAAAAATTTGCGAAACAAATGTCCGAATTCCTGCTCGATCGCCCTTGCTCGTTCTTGCGCTTCATGGCCTCCTCGTTCTTCGGTGGCAAAAACCACGATCATCTTATCGGTGGGATATCCGTCTTGCACCAAGGATTGGATACTGGGACGGATAACTTCCAGGCTTTCATTGTAAGTAGGGAAAATAACCAAATGAACGATATCCCGCCAACCGGAAACTGCAAGACATTTTTCTTGCCAATTAATTAACAAATTTTTCTTCAGCTGGCGGTAAGCGACAACCAAGTGTATGGCCAAATAGGCCACGCGAAAAAGCCAATAAACATTGAAAGCGACAATAAAATAAGCTACCCAGATTGGTTGAAAATACGACAAAACCAACAAAGTCAGCAAGGTCCCCAATGATAAAAAACCGGGCAAAATTTCTAAAACCCGGTATAGCAAGCGGTCACGACCAGATAAATCTGTTGCCCTGCCTATTTTATAATAATTCATACAATTTCAATATAACTTAACAATTATCAATCTTTTTGGCAAGTGCGTTTTCCCTGACAACTTCTTACTCTAAAGATTTGGGGGAACAATTGGGCGGTATAGCCAACCCTTGAAAAACATACCGAAATAATATCTGATTAATTCAAACAAAGGTTTGGCCTTGGTGACGTTAGTAAGCCTACCTTGCCTAATAGAACTAAAAATAGCTTGACAGCTAAGTTCATCGGCGTCAACCAGAGCGTAATCGCTATTCAAATAATCAAGCACATGGGCATCGGCGGTGGCAATAAACGGTTTACCTAATTGCTGAGCTTTGTTCTTGGCAGGCAGATTAAAATCAATTGATTCGGTGTAAAACCAGCTATGCTCAATCGCATCAAAAAGCTCAGCATAGCGTTCCAGGTTTTTTGAGCCGAGTGATAGCCTAAAATCAAAAGTGGGATGAGGCGCAATAATAAAACATTCCGGGTGCTTTGATTTGTATGCCCTCAGTTGTTCAAAGTTGTTCATCTCTTCTACGGACGAATCGCAATTTAAAACTACTATATCATTACAGAAAAAAAACATTTTGCGCATTGATAGCTCCACTCCGGCAATAAGCAAGATGCCTAATTTTTTGGCATAAGCCAAGTGTGTTTCTTTGACGACAAATTTTTTATGGCAAGTAACAGCCAAACAGTTAATGCCAAAAAACTTTGCCCGATCGAGCAAATTATAAATATTGTAGCCGATTTTATTGCCCTCAACCTGATCTTCGGAAGTATGGTTGTGCAAGCTGATTTTGTAACGCATAAAAAAATAAGAGCGCCGAGATAGCAATTGCCAAGCGCCCGTTAAAAAACCGTTAAAACTTCAACTCATCGCCTTCGCGCAATTCACCGTCAAGAGACTGGGCGGAAGGATTTTTTTGTTCGTTTGAAGTATCGCTGGAAACTGAATTTGTTTGAGAAATCTTTCGCCCTTGAAAATCAACCGTCTGACTGCGAATTGCCTGGCTCAAAGGCAAGCCGGCTTCGTCTTGGCTTAAACGCTGTAACTCTTGCTCTTTTAATTTACGCCGCGCTTCGGCTTCTTTGGATTTTTCATCACGCAATTGCTCCAAGCAATTTTTGCAATAAACTGGTCTGATGCCGTCCGGCACGAAAGAAACTTTGGTAGTGACTCCACAGCGCGAACAATTGGCTTGATTCTTATATAAACCGCCGTCAGCCAACCTGGAATTGGCCACTGGCTTAGCCGGTGCCGATTGTTTAACGGAAGGAATTTGACCGAAAGCTTGGGGCTGTTTAGTTCTCTCTGCTGTATTTACTCGTTGATCGTATTTTGCCGGCATTGCCGGTTTGCCAATGGCTTTTTCCGGTTCAGCTTCATCGGTATTATTGTGCCAGCGCATAATCTTTTCTTCCACCGAATCCTTTTTCTTGGCGTATCGTTCGCGTGAAACGACGATTACTTTTTCCGTATTGCCAGTTTTTTCCATTTCAGCCAATGGAGGTAGGCCGCGGGCGGAAAAGGGATCGGAAGCGATGCCGTCAACCATCAGCTTGAGATACATCTCATATTTTGCCAAATTGACCAAATCCTCTTCTGTAAAAATGGGAGTAAACTCCTTGACCAATTCTTCGGCGTCAGCCGCTCCTACGCGAAAAACCACCAAGGTGCCTACATTACCGAAAACCGCCGGTTTAACTTTTTCGCTCAGCTGTTCAATATACTGATGCGCCAAAATCAGGTTAAGCCGATATTTTCTGGCTTCTGATAAAATATTAGCAAAACTGTCGGTGGCAAAATTTTGAAATTCGTCAACATAGAGATAAAAATCGCGACGTTCTTTTTCCGGAATGTCCACCCGGCCCATGGCAGCCAATTGTATCTTGGTTATCATCATTGCTCCCAAGAGCGCGCTATTGTCTTCGCCAATTCTTCCCTTGGCCAGATTCATGATCAAAATCTTGCCTTGATCCATAATCTCTCTCATATCAATGGTGGACTTCACCTGGCCGACGATATTTCTGATCAAAGAAGTGGAAAGAAATTGGCCCACCTTGTTCTGTATCGGGGAGACAGCTTCGGAAGCGAATTTGTCGGCATAACTGGCAAATTCATTCACCCAAAAAGCTTTGACCACCGGATCTTGTATTTTTTCTATTACTTTCTTGCGAAAAACCTTATCGGACAGCATTCTAGTTACGCCCAGCAAGGTAGAACCAGGATAATCCAAAATCGCCAAAATAGTATTGCGCAAAATATATTCCAGTCTCGGTCCCCAAGAATCAGCCCAGAGTTTTTGGAATACGCCGATTAAGCCGGAGGCAACCAGGTGGCGCAAATGAGGCTCAACCTTCTCTACCACGTTAAAAGCGATCGGATACTCCATGTCCGCCGGATTGAAATAGATCACGTCGTTGATGCGGTTAGACGGGATGAAATCAATGATTTTTTCGGCCAAATCGCCATGCGGATCAACTACCGCCACTCCCCGATCAGCGAGGATATCTTCCACGATCATATTTTCCAATACGGTAGACTTGCCCATGCCGGTCTTGCCGATAAAATACATATGCCGTCGGCGATCGTCAACCTTGATGCCAAATTTGCGGTATTGGTTGCGAAAAGTTGTTTCGGCGAAAACTGTTATTTTATTGTTTTGCTCGTTCATAATTTCTTCTTCTGGTTTTTAATTTTGAAATCGTAACTTATATTTTTTGAAATTATTATAAAAATATAAGCAATCAAACAAACGGCAGATTCTCCGGAGGTCCAGACGATCCGGCAGGCTGTTGTTTGGCGTGATCGTAGAAAATCCCAACCCCCTTCAAGCTATCAGCCGGCTTACCGGTCGGCTCCTGGCTAAAAATGTCTTCATCACCCTCTCCGGTCAAATCGTTTTCAAATATTTCTAGTCCGGTCATTTCTTGGCTGAAAGGCAGATTCATCGGAGGCTCAACGTGCTTGACAACCGTTCTCTGCATCAACGGAGCTTTTACCACTGTTTCTATCGGGAAGTGCCAGATCGTAGCTAGCTCTTCGATGTTTAACAATCCTCTGTTGTGGCCGGCATAACTTTCCCTTTGTTTATAATATTTCATCAATAAATTTTTTCTCCGCCGCAACCGGCTGTCTTTAAAAAGGTAATTCGCCTTGGTTATGGTTCCGGTTGCGCCGAGATCGGGCTTGATGCAATTTAAATCATTGGTATTGAACTGCTTGATATAGCCACTAAAACCATTAATAACCTTGGGCTTGTTCATCGCTTCCTTCTTGGCCAAATAGATTACTCTGATTTTTGTGGCAAAGCCTAATTTTCTGGTTTTCTCATGGATAGCTTCAATTTGCGCCTTCTGCTTCGGCTTTAAGTTCATCATTTTAAAAGGCTCATCTTTTTCCTCCTTCTTAACATCCTTAATATCCCCCCACAGGCTGAAGACCATCTCGCTAAAATCACCAATCCATTTGATCAATGTGTCTGTTATTACATCGGCGGCATTTTTTTTGGGCACTTCTTTTTCTCCTATGATCAGTTTAGTCTGGGTTTCCGCTTCCGCCTCCCATTCAGCTCCAATCGGTACCACAATAATCTGATACCAGAACTGCTCTCCCTTACTTAGGCTGCTCATCATATCCATCAAGGCAGCGTTAGTGTCTTTGTATTGCACTTCCGGTGCGCCGAATTGATGTTCAAAGTCTTTATAAGTCTTGATGGGGAAAGCCCAATGCATTACTTGAACAAACTCTCCGCCATAGATATCATATTCTTCGTCAGGAAAACTATTAGGCGCGCCTTCGGTATAATCGTTTATCTCGGTGATTTCGGCATCAGGATATTGCGAATATACCGCTGCCTCAACCAAGTTGCGATATTGAACTGGGGTATGGATTAAATACTGGATGTATCCTTCAATGCTGATAATTTCAAAACTAAAAGACAGTTGGAATTCTCCCAACCACCATTTCTCCAGATAGTTCTGAGACCCGTGAGCGCCAGCCAGATAGGTAAAAAGATTTTCCACGGCTTTGGGTGATTGCGCGTTGCCACGAGGAACGTCAATCGCCAATAAAACGAATTTATTCGTCATTGCCCACTTTAATTGGATATAATACAGCCAAAGCTGAGCAATACCCCAAAGCAAGGTAATAAGTATCGGCAACCAACCAAAATAAAGCAAAAAGTGAAGTAGTATTTGATCTGCCGGTAAGGCAAAAAATTCAACAATTCTGCTTATATCAATAACTATGTTCATATATAGCAAAAAATAGGATAATTTTTTAAGTTTGTGGTTTTATTTTACCATATTTTGAAAGTTTTGCCACTTCGGTCCTTCATTGACTGTCCAACTAAAATCTCCATAAAAAAGAAGAAAACCTAATTTATGTTATTATATTAATGTCGAATCAATAACTAAAATAAAGGCCATTTCTACAAGTTATTCTAACACTATTCTAAACCTAATTCAAAAAAATACCCGTTAGGGCTAACCTTGTTAATTAAAGAGTATCATTGTTTAGGCTGGTTCTGATTGTTTTATTGTCATTGGAAGAAAACCTTGTCCAAATTAAAAAAGGAAGAAAGCCCTCATTTGTGAGCTTTTGGTAAAATTAATCAGGATATTAGTGAAAAAAGCTAGATCAATTTGCCGAATATGGCAATTATCTAGTCTAATCGCAATTAAAAAATTTCTTAAAAACCCAAATATTGAATTTCTTCTTCCAGTTGCACTTTTAATTTGCTTCTAACTTGCTGTTTAATAAAACTAATCAGCATCACAATATCTTCAGCCGTAGCTTTGCCGGTATTAACAATGAAATTGGCGTGTTCCAGACTAATTTTGGCCCCGCCGATTGACTTGCCCTTCAAACCCAAGAGATCAATCAGCCAACCGGCTCCCACCATTCCCTGTCTTACCAAACCACTCTCCTCTGCTTCCAGCGCCAACTCTTGGTTGAAATCATTCAGTCGCTTGATGGTTAAATTTTTAAAAACACAGCCGGCGCTGGGCAGTTTGGGTTGGGTGGCGAGGCGCGATTGGATGTTTTTATCAACCAATTGTTTGATTCTTGCCTGATCGCCGTGAACCAGCTTGAAAGTCGCTTGCCAAATTAAAAGATGGGGAGAATTAACAAACAAGCTGTTTTTGTAGCCAAACGAGCAATCCCGCCTGCTCAATATTACTGATTGGCGGTTCTTTATATTCAAGCACTCAACCAATTCAATATTATCAGCGATTGAGCCGCCATGGGCGCCGGAGTTGCCTTTGACCGCTCCGCCGACTGAACCGGGGATGCCGATTGCCCACTCCAAACCGGACAAACCGGCAGCTGACGCAAAATTGGCCGCTTGTATCAGATTAGCGCCGGCGCCGCAAACCAAGCGCTCGCTTTTCACTTCAATTTGATTATTGGACAAACGAACTACCAAGCCCTTGATGCCCCGATCATTGATCAGTATATTGCTGCCGCCGGAAAAAAAAGTAATCGGCAAATCATTGGCTTCCCGCCACGCTAAAGCGTCTGTCAAGTCATCCTTGTCTTTAACATTAACAAAAAATTCAGCCGAACCGCCGACTTTGAAAGTGGTAAACGGGGCCAAAACGACATTTTGTTGAATTTTATTTGGATTATCAATCATTTTTTTAAATAAGCCAGAGGATCCAAGTCCAAGATACTGCACTGTCCGACTTTGGGACGATCGATGATTTCTTGCGGTAATCCCAGTTCTCTTGCGATCAAACGCAAGGGCTTCTTGCCGTCCCGGAAAACCGCCCGATCATCAACTGGTATTTGAGAAATATACTGGACTGCTTCTTTATTTAAATATGGGAATATCATGGCTATATCAAAACTGTCGGCTGTTCTGATCAAGGGAGTCAAATGCTTTTCAGTCAAAATCTGCCAATGCTTGCGGAAAACATCCTGACGCTCTTCTTTGGAAATATTAGACCGATGTTCCCAATAACCTCCCAGCTGTTCATCTGTCCCATCATGCGAAATAACCGCCTTCGCTCCGTGAGCGGCGATGGTCCGATACAGCAAATAAAACGTCAAAATCACTTGAGCTTGATATTTTTCCGCTGCCAATCTGGCATACACGACATCGGGATGATCGGCGGAACTTCCCATGGTAAAAGTAACAATATCTTCCTGAGGAAAATTTTGGCGCAATAAAGCCAGCGAAAGAGCGGAATCAAGACAACCGGACAAAGTGGTAAAAATTTTACCGCCATTAACCTATAAACATTTTTGTCCGGCAATTTTGTGAGCCGACAAAAGCAACTCCAACAATTTACCTGGTTCCCAGCTCTTGTTTTCCGTCGAGGAAATGGTATCAACATTCTTCACCACTTCAAAAACATCGCGATATTTTCCTGGTTCGAATTCATTTCTAGCAACTAACTGCTCTTTAAAGCTCAATGGCATATCTTTTCTTGTTTTTTATTTCTATTGGGGTTATTTTATACGATCGATTGGCATGATCGTACAATTTTCCGGTAAATTTATCTTTCAGGCAATGAAACAATTCTGCGCCTTTTTTAACGCGGATTATCCGATGCATCTGGCCGGCCAAATCCTTCTCTGCGAACAACACGCAATGATGGAGTTCGTGCTTTGCCCCTTTGACAGCCATAACATGGTGCAGGTGGTGGATGGCGTATAATTTTCTCTCATTAGCTTCGCTCGCCGCTCTGCGCTGTTTTTTGATTGGTTGATATAACTTGACCATGGAAATATTATAGCAAAAACCGGCAAAAAATCCAACTAATAAAAAAGCCGACCTCAAACTTGAAATCGGCTTCTCTTGATAAGCTTATCCGCTACTCCACGTCGCCCATGGCCTGCAAACCAATCAACTTGGCGTAGATGCCCCCGTCGGTTCTTGATAGCTCAAAATGACTGCCGGTTTCAGCCACTCGTCCGTTTTCCAATACAATAATCTTGTCGGCCTTTTTGATAGTGCTCAAACGATGGGCGATCACGACAAAAGTCCGGCCTTTGCTGATTTTTTCCATCGCGTCTTGAATTAATTTTTCGCTATAAGAATCTAGATTGCTAGTCGCCTCATCAAAGATGAGTATCTGAGGATCAGCCAAAATCGCCCGCGCAATGCCGATTCTCTGGCGCTGACCGCCGGACAGCTTGATGCCCCGTTCGCCGACCAAGGTATCATAACCATTGCTCTGCTTGAGAATGAATTCCTCGGCATTGGCGATCTTGGCCGCGGCTTCGATTTCCCGCTGACTGGCTCCGGGCAAAGCATAGGCGATGTTGTCACCGATGCTCAAGTTAAAAATTTCCACTTCTTGCGGCACGATGGCGATAAAATTCCGGAAGCTGGGCAAATCATAATCGCGCAAATCGCGGTCATCGAGCAGGATTCTGCCGCTCTGAGGATCGTGGTGACGATAAATCAGTTTGGCAACGGTGGTCTTGCCTCCGCCTGACGGTCCGACCAGAGCGGTGGCGCAGCCGGAGTTAATCTTGAAACTAACCCGATCCAAAGCCAAAGAGCCGCTGTTGACATAACCGAAACTGACATTTTCAAAATCTATTTGGCCGATCAGTTCCTTGGGCTTGATGCCACCAAGCGGATTTTTTACCGGAGATACTGTCTGGCCGAGATCATACAACCTTTCGATAGCTTCGCTACTTTCCATCACCCGGTCATACAATCTGGTTATGCGGAAAAAAGACAACAGGGCTTTTTCCGTGATGGTTACCACGAAGACCAAGCTGCCGATAGTGATCATCCCCTGCCATGTTAAATAGACGCCGAACAACATGGTTAAGAAGCGAGCCAAATCAATAATGATATTGCGCCGCCAGATAAAATTCAAAATTACGCTGAATTCCTGCAAGGTAGTTGCCTTGATTCTTTCTCTGATGGTACGAAATTCACGCTCTTCCCTTTTTTCCTGAACGAATGATTGAACGGAGTTGATATTGACAATCGCCTGCGCCATTTTGCCGTATGACTCTTCGTAATTATCGTGCCGCATTTGACGCAATGGAAAAACGCGGCGATTGCTCTTCAGGGTAAGGTAAACGAAAGCCGGCACGGACAATAAAAAGATCACGCCAAAACGCCAGTCAACAAAAAACATGATCAACGTGGTGAGTGTAATCTGCACCAAGGTCGGCACCACCTCCCAGAAAAAATTGTTCAGCAACTCTATCACTTTATCAGCCCCGCGCTGAATCTTGGAAATCTTGTTGCCGGTATTTTCCTTTTCATGATACCCGAGCGACAACGACAACATTTTCTTTTGGGCGTTAGACGGCAGATACCTCTCGGCATCGGCTGTAATGCCGATAATGCGCAAATCGTTGATGTAATCAAGCAATGCGACCAACTGGCTGCTGCCGAACATGGCAACGGCTAGCCAAATAATCTTGGCTAAGTTTTGCATTTGAAAATCTGTCAATAAATCAATAATCAGCTTCAACAGAAAAGGACCGAGCAATTGAGTCATTTCCAAGGCGACAATAGTTATCAGCAAGAGCTTAATCTGTTTTTGCGATTGCTCCAACAGGCTCCATAACCTCAACCAGAACCTTTGGGCGTTAAAAGTCGGTTTTTCTTTATTTAATTTTAGCTCTTTTTCATTTTTCATAACAAAAAAAGGTCAGCATTAACCCTATATAATATACGTGGGAATCAGGTTTTTATTACAATGATTTAAGCAAATTTTCCCCCACTCGAAAAATATCGCCCGCCCCCATCAACACGACCACGTCGTTTTTTTCTATATGATCTAACAAATATTTTTCTAATTTAATTAAATCCGGCATATGAACAATTTTAGATTTACAATTTTCAATTTTCAATTTATTGACCAAATCAAGGCTGCTTACGCCACCCTGTTCTTCGCGCGCGCTACCATAGATGTCAAGGATTATCACTTCGTCAGCCAAATCAAAGCTGGTCGCAAAATCGTCCAACAAGGCCTTGGTTCGGCTGAAAGTGTGCGGATGAAAAGCCGCGACCAACCGGCGCTGTCCGTACTGCTGTCGCAAAGCTGACAAACTCGCCTTGATCTCGCTTGGGTGATGCGCGTAATCATCAATCAGAGTTGCGCCGCGGAATTCACCCAATGCCTGCAAACGTCTGGTAGCGCCTGTGAATCCTTCTAAGTGGACACGGATATCAACCAAGCTCACTCCCAATTCAATCGCGGTGGCGATAACCGCCAAAGCGTTATAAATATTGTGCTCGCCAGGCAAACTGATGGCAAAGCATCCGAGAGATTCGTGGAGGGGTTCTTCATCCTCCCTATCATCCACCCCCAGTTTTACTTTGAAGTATTGTTTGCCATTTTCAAACTTGATATCGTAGGCCACATAGTCGGCCGACTCCTTGATGCCGTAAGTGACAACCTTGCCGCGGCAGTTGACTTGAGCGATTTTACGGATGATCGGATCATCTAGATTGGCCACCAAAAATCCCTTGCCTGAAAGCTTTTTGATAAACTCGACAAACACTTGCTGATAATCGTCCGGGGTCGGGAAAAAATCAGGATGGTCGTAATCAATGTTATTGAGCAACACGCCGCGCGGCTGGAAATGCCGCAACTTGTTCTGGTATTCATCGGCTTCAATCACCAGATATTCCGATTTGCCGATCAAGGAATTGCCGTTAAATTGCGGTACAGTTGCTCCAACCATCACGCTCGGACTATTGCCGGCGCGATCAAGCACATAGCCGAGCCAAGCCGAAGTTGTGGTTTTACCATGCGAACCAATAACGGCGATGCCGTATTTTTGATTGAACACATCGCCTAAAGCTTGGGCATAAGTAAGGGTTTTTGTTTTTCCAGCCAAAGCATAAGACACCTCCACGTTGCGTTCGGCGTTGTAGGCGGTGGAATAAATGATCAAGTCGGCATCCGCCGGAATATTCATCGCGTCAAACTTTTCTATTACTTTAATTCTGGCTTTTGCCAGCACTTCATCGGTCATATATTTGTCTGCCATATCCGAACCGACAATCTCTATCCCCTGTCCGGACAAATACTCAGCCAGCATAGTCATGCCCGCACCCTTGATGCCGATCATATAAATCTTTTTTATCTTATTTAAATTCATAAAAAGTAAATTTTTAATTTCTAAACAATTTTTTAATTTCCCAATGAATGATTTACGATTTAGTTTAAATTACTGAAAATTTTATCATTGAATATTGTTTGAAAATTGATAATTTCTAAATTGGGCTTTCTGCATTCTGCAAGCTGTTGCCAGCTACTTTGGTGTAAATCTGCGTTGTTTCCAGTCTGGCATGTCCCAGCAGTTCCTGAATATATCTTATATCAGTTCCTGTTTCCAGTAAATGAGTGGCAAAACTGTGCCTCAAGCTATGAGCGGAAACATTGGGATTTACCCTAGTCGAATTTGCCGCCTCTCTCACCACTTTTTGAATCGTGCGCACGCTTAATTTTGTTCCTGCTTCCATGCTTTCAAATAAAAAAACCAGGGGCTGATACTCTGTCAAATATTTTTCAATATTTTTTAAAGTCTGGTCGGAAACAATCGTGATCCTATCCTTGGCTCCCTTGCCATGCCTGACTGTAATGATTCGGCGGAAAAAATCGATGTCATTAATTTTCAAGTCAACTACTTCACTTACGCGCAAACCGGAACCGAACAGGATTTGGAGCATCAATTTGTGCTTGATATTATCCAAGGCGTTAATCATCAGCACCACTTCGGTTTTACTCAAAACGACAGGCAATTTCTTTTCGCTTTTCGGACGCTTTATTCCTGTTCGGGGAACAAAAAAACCTCTTTGCAACACGCCTTCATAATAAAATTTAAAAGAGTTAATGGCGACATTAACGGAAGAAGAAGATTTTCCCAGGCCGAACAAACAATCCATATAATCTCGAATATCTTCGTTATTTATATCTCTCGGGCTTTTATTTGCAAATCTAAGCAATTCTTTGTTATAATAGAGATAAGCTTTGATGGTTTTTGGGCTGAAATTTCTAATTCTCATTTCCCGCACCAAATTAAACATCGGATCCCTTTCTTTATTGGTTGTCCTTGATATAAACGATGTATTCATAACCATCCTTGATTACATATTTATAATAAAATTTTAACTAATTTAAATAATAAATCAATTGGTTCGCATATAACTAGTTATCGGAAATATTCCTTTTTCTTTTTCGGGCTATCGCCCTAATTGTTTAAAAAAATTTTCAAATTTTTTTTCTTTAATTATAGAGGGGAAATAAGGTGTCTTTTTTGCTCCCGGAATCGCAAAAAAGACTATTTTTATTTTACCCAAAATATGCTATATTATAGTTATGAATGTAATAGCTAAAAAACGTAATTTAGGCCAATTTTTTACTACAAATTCAGATTATATTCTGCAAGGATTTAGCGACTTTGTGAAAAATAAAGAAATAACCGATCCATTTGCCGGAAATCAGGATTTATTAAATTGGGCAAAAAATAACAAGGGTAAAAAATTGATTGGCTTTGACTGTGATAAAAATTATATTGATGAAAAAAATGTATTTATTAATGATTCCATAAATTCGCCCAAAGATTACAAATTTGTCTGCACAAATCCACCATATTTACATAAAAATAAAGCCACAAAAGAAATTAAAGAAAAATTTTTTTCTGGAAAAAATTCCAACTTTGAAGATTTATACCAGATTTCCATTTCTTCAATCTTGAATTGCGAGGAAGGTATAATTATTGTGCCATTAAATTTTTTATGTGCAGAAAATTCAAAAAAAATAAGAGAATTGTTTTTTGAAAAATTTGAAATTATAAAATTAAATATTTTTTCAGAACAAGTTTTTGACGATACTACCTACAATGTAATTTCGTTTTATTTTAGAAAAAAACAAAAAATATCTGATAAAATTGTCGTGGACACTGTAATATATCCTGAAAATAAGAGGATAAAATTAGCGCTTGAAAAAAAATCGGGTTGGCAATTCGGTGGCGATTTTATTTATAAAATTAAAAATGCTAAAAATAACTTGGGCGTTTTTCGTCTTACGGAGGATTACTTAAAATCCGGCGAATACGAAGTTGAAATCGCGCTGCAAAATATTAAAGATAAAAAAATATTAAAAATCAGCGATGATATTAAAAAACTGCTTGAAAAAAATATTTTATTTTTAAGAGCTATAGATAGTAAAAACGGCAAAAAAATTCAACTTGAAGATATCAGAAAATATAAAATATCTGGCTTAGTCGGAAAAAATACTTCACGAAATATGGCCCATCTTATTTTTAAAAAAGAGGTGTCCATAAATGAACAAATTGAATTGATGAAAAAATTCAATGAAGAACTGTCGGTTAATCGCGAAAAATACCTTTCCTTTTTCCTTACAAATTTTAGGGATAATAATCGCAAAAGAATATCATTCGATTTGGCTTATAAATTTTTAAATCTTATTTATTATGAAAAAAATTCAAAACAACCTGCATTATTTTGAAATATCAAAAAATAATCAAGAAAAATTACTTGATGATTTTTATGTATTTGACGACAGACATCCTGATCTAAATAAATACATTAAAAATACCAAAGAGATAAAAAATATTCTGATTACCATAAGGACATTGCAAAGCAAAAAAGAAAAGTCAGAGATTATTGATAAATATTTTTTAGAATTATCAAAAATTATCGGCAAATATTCAAACTGTTCAGAATTCGCCTGTTTTGTTAATGCCTGCGACAACATTATAGATGAGGCAAAAAATGAAATAAAACTTTTGAAAAAAATCACTGAAAAATACTTTGCTAAAAGAGTATTAAATGAAATGGTGCCAGAAGAATGGGTTCAAGCGATATTAGACACAAACTCATCGAGAAAAAAAGGAAAGTGCGGAGAAAATAAGCTAATTTATATTTTGAAAAAACAAGGATTTAAAGAAGTATTTCAAAACTGATTACTGTGTGGTTAAGTTTTCCAAGAAATTCAGCCTAAAAAATGTTCGCGAAAAATTAGACGTAAAAATAAAAACCAAAAAGCAGAATAAAACACTTGACTTGATAATCAAAGCGAAAAATAAAATTTTACTTTGCGAAGCTAAGCATCTTAATACATCGGGCGGGGGGCAAGATAAACAAATTTCATAATTAATTGAAATTTTAAATTTATCGGAAAAAAACGGAGTGTCATATATTTCATTTTTGGACGGAAAATATTCCAATATTTTATTAGGCAGCAATGGACATGACAACAAGATAACTACGCAAAGAAAGGAAATAAAAAAATTTCTCAACAATAACCCGAATAATTATTGGGTAAATACTGCCGGTTTTGAGAATCTTATTTTAGATTTAAAATAAAGTGTTTTGGGCTCGGGCATTCACCCCCAACCCCCCTTCCCCTTCGCCAAGACAAAAATAAAATTTGTTCATTATAGAAAAGTGGTCTCGCTAAGGCGAAACAAAAAGAAAAGCATACATCACATAACACGGAATATCTGGTTACGGCTTTTTACAAAAGCCTCCACCCATATTTGCCTCCGCTACGCTACGGCAAACATCAGATATACGCAAACGTTAGGCGAAATTGCATTTATAAATGAAGTAATTTTTGTTATTTTTTATAAAAAAGACAGCCGTTCAATCGTGAGACCAAACTGCTGGAGGGCATGTGTTGCGTGAGGACGAATCAATCTGTCCTGATGGTGGAGCCCTTGAACGGCCAACCAACACATACATTTAATTTAACTTCTCTCTTTGTGGGGTTTGTTGTTTTTGCTACAAACTTCGTAGCATCCTTGCCGTCGCAACCGCGCACTCCGACGAAAAGCCAGTCTTTTTCAAGAATCTGAATGTTCTCGTAACCCTGTTTCTCGAGTGCTCTCGTAGCGATGTCGGGGCTTACGAAAATCCCGCGAAAAAGTGCAAAGAACAGGGTTACGATGATGACCAGGACATGAGCGTGGGCGAGGAGATGGTATTGGTTACAATACTAATATTCCAATTGCAGAAAAAAGCGGAGATAAT
>CAYUHZ010000004.1:0-37015 GCA_964444625.1 uncultured Gammaproteobacteria bacterium
ATTGAGTCCGGTTTTTTAATATTATCTTGAGTAAATATTTTTTTTATCATTTCTGATGTTTCTGGTAAAAACGGCTCCAAATCATAAGCTATTTGTAGTATTATTTTAACATAAACCTCTAACTTGCTTGCTAATTTTTCTCCTTCAAGTTTCCATGGTTTATCTGATCCAATTATTTGATCAAAATCTGCTAATCTTTTCCAGATGTTTTTTATTGCTTCATCTGGACGATATTGGTCCATATATTTGATTATTTCCAGGGAAAAATCTTGGATTGGAAGGTTGGTATTTTTAAAATTTGAATTTTCACACAACTTGGCAATGCGTGAAACCAAGTTGCCAATTCCGTTGGCAAGATCTGAATTATATTTTTCATTAAATTTTGTTAGCGAAATATCACCATCGCCTCCAAACGAAAATGATGAGATAAGTAAATACCTTGCGGCGTCAGAGCCGTAATTGTCTATAAGGTCGGCGGGGTTAATAACATTGCCTAGTGTTTTAGACATTTTTTGTCCATCAACCGTAAAAAATCCATGCGCAAAAACCGTATTAGGCAAATCTAAATCATTGGCCAACAGCAAAGCCTCCCAAATCAGCGAATGAAACCAAAGTATGTCTTTGGCCATTAGGTGTAAAGATGGTGGCCAAAATTTTTCTTTATCCTTGTAAATTTTTGTAGCAGAGTAGTAATTAAGAAGCGCATCAACCCACACGTACACAGTATGGGATTTATCCCATGGCAATTCAATGCCCCAAGGAACACCAGATCTTGAGATAGAAATATCATCGATACCATTTTTTATCTTGCTTGTTGTTTCATTTTTTCTTTCTGTTGGTAAAATTTCAAAATTTTTTTCATTTAATTTATCTAAAACAAGATCGGAAAATTTTTTTAATTTAAAAAAATAATTTTCTTCCTCTTGTTCGGCTAAAATTACATTTGGGTGATATGCGCAAGTATTATTTATGGTTATTTCATCAAACGAAAGAAATTTTTCACATCCAACACAATATAGTCCTTTATATTTTGCCTTATAAATAAATCCTTTATCGTAAAGTTTTTGTAAAAAATTTTGGACGATAATTTTATGTCGAGCATCGGTTGTTCGAAAAAACTCATCATAACTAATATTTAATTTCGCCCATATTTTTTTATATTCTTCGGATATGGTATCCACAAAATCTTGGGGAAGCAGATTCTGTGCTTTTGCCGATTTTTCTATTTTGCTGCCATGCTCGTCTGTGCCAGTTAAAAAAAAGACGTTTTCTGCCCCCTTTGTTTTTCTTTGAAAACGAGCAAAAACATCAGCCATAATAGTTGTATAAGCATGGCCTATATGCGGTTTGTCATTCGCATAAAAAATTGGCGTAGTAACGTAAAATTTATTTCGCGTATTATTCATGATGTAAATATAATAAATTTAATACTAATAATCAAGGGTGAGCCTACGCCAAATCAAATTACAAATTTTTAAATTATTTTTACTTAATTCTAGACAAATTATAAATTTATCATCAATTATCCAGAGGCGCTAAATATTTTTAAGTGTCCCTAAAATGAAGTAAATGTTATAATTAATCATACAAATAATTGACATGTCATGAAAAAAGAGACTAAGGCGCTCGAACCCTCAACAACTGGAGCCACAATCCAGCGCTCTAGCCTTTGAGCTATGACTCCTTGCCCGGTTTTAATTTCACTCCTTAATTCGCCGCTTTATCAAACATTTCTTCCGCTGTTAAAAGGCATTCCCGTCTCTCTCATGTCCTTTAGCTTAATCTTGCCTTGCGCTTTTTCATCTTGTCCCAAAATCACGAAATATGGGATCTCGCGTTTAGCGGCATAAATCAATTGATCTTTCAAAATCCGGGTTTTACCAAGATAAACCTCGGCGTTAACGCCTCTGTCCCTAAGTTCATTGGCCAGCTTGAAAATTTCCCGATCAAGGACCGGATCAATCATCGCGAACAACACTTTGGCCGTCGCTTTGCTTTTCTTGATTTTACCGAGCTTTTCCAGAGCGGCAATCAGCCTATCAACTCCGACCGAAACGCCGACTGCCGGAACTTTCTCTCCGGTAAAGCGCATAACCAATTCATCGAAACGACCGCCGGAAAAAACCGAACCGATTTCCGGCAAATCCGTCAAACTGGTTTCGAAAACCGGACCGGTATAGTAGCCGAGTCCGCGCGCTACGGATAAATCAAATTTCCAGTTGGCCTGCGGGATGCCAAGATATTGCAAATTGCTGATGATCTGCCGGCATTCTCTGATGCCTTCTTCGGCAATCTTAACTCCGGCAAAAAATTCCGATAGTTTGGCAATTTGCCCTTCAGGGTTGTTGGAAAATTCAGACAAAGCCAGAAATCCTTTGATTTTTTCCACGCCCTGATCGGACAAGGCTATGGCGGATTCATCAAGCTCATTATTCGGCTGCCTTTGCAGATCGGATATCACCTGGTCCAAACCGACTTTGTCCAATTTGTCCAGTATCCGAAAGACTTCTGCGGATTTTTCTTGCGAAAAACCGCATACTGCCGGCAATCCGTTCAGAATCTTGCGGTTGTTAAAGCGGATAACAAAATCATCCACGCCGAGATTTTTCAACGTCTGATACATCAAGACGATAATTTCCGCATCGGAGTAGATTGAATCGCTGCCGACAATATCGGCATCAAACTAAGCGAATTCCCGAAATCTTCCAGCCTGAGGCCTCTCTTTCCGCCAAACCGAACCAACTTGATATCTTTTGAACGGTTTCATCAAATCGGGATAGGCGGCGACTACGCGCGATAACGGCACGGTCAAATCGAAACGCAAGGTTACATCCTGATCACCGGCCTTAAATCGGTAAACTTCCATCTTGAACTCATCTTCGTCTGTTCCTAATACGGAAGAGACATCTCCAGAGCCGGCGTGTCCAAAGGCAAAAAACCGAAACTCTCGAAAGTTTTCTTGATAATGGCGATTATCTCCTGCCGCGGAATCATTAACTCCGGAAGGCAATCGCGAAAACCGCCGAGCAACTCCGCTTTTTTCCTGTCCTTATTTTCCTTCATTTTCTCCTCCTGCATATTTTTATTGAATTGGTTATTTATTTAACATGAAAAAACCTCCGATAAAACAACAAAAAATAAGTCAGTGGCATAATTTTGATGCCGTGCTTATCTTCCAGTCTTCTCTGGCTGATAATGATTCCTTGTTTAAATCCTTGATCTAGAATAATCTTTTCCGCCCGCTCTTCGGCTGGCTGATCGGGGCAAACGGCAATCGGGATTGCGCGCCGGCCGTCCTGCCAGACGAAAGTGAGCTCGTGTTTTTTTACGCTGTCGCGCCAATAATAGATTTGCGCTCCAGAGCGCTCTTCGGCCTGGCACTTGGCCAAGTGGCTAAACACCGCGTTATCAACCACGCCGCTCAGCAAATCATCCTGATGCAAACGCTCTCGGGCAAATTGCCAATAGTCCAAGGCGCCATGGACAAAGCCATAATACAGCCAAAAAAGAAATGGGTCGTAAAAATAAAATTTCTTGGCTTTGCGGCTAGGCTCGCCAGTGGCTTGCTGATAAACCGCCTTGACTACATAGAGCGATTCCAAAATATCCAAATACTCTGCCACGGTCAAATGAGTTTTGGCCTTGGTCTTTTTGGCTATGGTTTGATACCCCAACGGTCGTCCTAAGTTCAAAACCAAGCGCTCTAATACCTGCCTGGTCAAAATCGGATCGCGTCCCAGCTTGGCTATATCGGCAATCAGCCAGTTTAGTTGATTTTGATAAATTTGCTGCGAGACAGCGCCATGCTCAAGATAACTGTTGACAGCCGAGACATAACCGCCGGTCAGCAGATAAATGTCTAAATAATACTCCAATCTTTTATGGTAATGCTGGAAATTATCGGGATTGATTTTGGCGGTTAGCTCGGGATTTAACAAATCAAGCACTTGGGAAAAATCCAGAGGAAAAACATTTAGACGGATAATTTCATCTTTCCCGGAATTTATTTGGCCAGACATAGTATAACCGGAAAGCACCAAGCTAGAATTTTTTAGTCTGCCGGCCTGTTGAATGTGCCTGATGCCTTGATGCCAATTTTTCAGTATGGTAATTTTGTCAATAAATATGTAATGAACGTCCTCGTTGTCCCGCCAATGAAGATAAGTCTTGATAACCTCGTTTAATTGTTCAAAAGTATCAAGATTGAAACAAGAATAATAAAAAACATCCTCAGGCTTAACTTTTTTTTCTTCTATCAACTCCTTGATAATAAGCTTTTGCGCGGTTGTCTTGCCGGTTCCTTGAGGGCCTTGAAGCAGATAAATTTGCCCTGGTTTGAGTTTAAGGACGCTAACCAAGGGCGGCTGCCATTTTATTTTTTGCTGGCTATAGAAATAGATTACCGGATCAAATTTCAAACCGGAAAAATGGCTGCCAATTTTCTTAACTTGCCACCAAGGATTTTGAATAGCTAATAGATCTAGATCAATATTCATAGCGCTTCTTTATAAATTTTCAATGAAAATTAAGCTTTACATTTCCTCCACAGCTTCTATACCCAAGAGATCCAGGCCGTTGGTGATTACTTGCGCGACCGCGCTGATCAGCGCCAAACGAGCAGAGGCGGTGGTTTCTTCCGCTTTGAGTACAGGCACGCTATGATAATAATCATTACAACTTTGCGCCAACTCGAAAAGATATTTGGCGATTTCGGCCGGATTGTATTCCGCGCCGGCTTTAACGACTATTTCCGGATATCTCGCCAACTGCAGAACAAGCTGATTTTCTTTATCTTCTTTAAGTAGTTTAAAATCTACCTTTTTATTTCCTTTCTGTTTGGAAATTGAAAATTGATCATTGGAAATTGCCTTACGGCAAATGCTCTTTATCCTGGCATAAGTATATTGAAGATAACCGGCGGTAAAACCCTCAAAGCAAAGCGCTTGATTGATATCAAAAGTTATCGCCTTATCGGCTCCGGTCTTGAGTAGTTCAAATTTGATGGCACCGTTCGCCAACTTGAGAGCGGTTTGGCTTGCTTTTTCCTTGTCCCAATCGCTATGGCGCGCGGCCGTCTCCGCCTCCGCTTTGTTTATTAATTGGCTTCTTAAATCCTCATAAGTGATTACTTTCCCAGTTCGGGAAGACATCATGCCCTCTGGCAGTTTAACGAATTCGTAGCCCAAATGAAAAGTTTCTTGCCGATAACCAAGCAACGCTAACACCTTGAACAACTGGCGAAAATAAAGGCTTTGTCTAATATCAACTACGTAAATAGATTTTGCTGGTTTAAATTTCTTAAATTTTTCAACCGCCAGCGGCAAATCGGCCACTGGATAGAGCGCCGTACCGTCAGTGCGCAAGAACATTAGCGCTCCCAACCCGTATTGCTCTAGGTCGGCGATAATCGCTCCCTGGCTCTTAGCTAAGAAATTCTTGGCATACAATTCCGCCACCATTTCCCGTCCCCGATCAATATACTCGCTTTCGTAGAAAGTGTGCTCAAACTTCACTCCCAGTTCTTGATAAATCTTGGCGAATTGCTCAATGCTCCACTGTCTAGTCTCTTGCCAACGGCGGTATTCTTCTCCCTGGCGGCTCTCTATTTTTTGCATCAGAAAGGAGACCATTTCTTTGGCTAGTTGATCTTTCGCCATTTCCTCATTCGCTCGAACATATACCTTGCCCAGAAAAAAACCTTTATTATCGGGCAATTCTTCTTGTTGGTAAAATTTCTCCAAACACCATAGAGTCTTTGCCACATGAATGCCGAAATCATTGATATAGGAAACTGGTATTGCCCTAAAACCATTGGCGGTGAGCAGGCGTGAAACCGAGTCGCCAAAACTCAAATTGCGCAAATGACCAACGTGAAATTCTTTATGAGTATTGGCGTTGGAAAACTCTACCATTACTCTGGCAGACTTGCCGTCGTTATTGCGACCGTAATCACCGGCGTCTTGTTCGATCCGGCTGATAACCGCTTCGGCCAATAACTCCGGCTTAATAGTCAAATTAAAATAAGGGCCGGTTGCCTGACAGCCCGATAAGATCGGCTGCCCGGCTAGTTTACCCACCAACCCTTGAGCAACGACTGCCGGAGCTTGACCGATTTTTTTGGCCGGCTCGAAACAAACCAGGCAGAAGTCGCCAAATGCCCGATTGGGCGGAAAAATTAAATCAGACGCCTGGACATAATCTCCGCCAAGCGCCTTATTGATAGCAATGATAATAATATTTTTATAGCTTTCCAAAGGATAGCCCATACCAGCTTAATATTAAATTTATGATTATTCCAAATTTTTTCCCAATTTATGACCAATTTCTTTTTCAACATCCACTTGATAAATTTCGGCAATTACCAATAACATGCTCAGCAAATCCGCCAATTTCTTACCCAACTCTTTGCGTGATTCATCTTGGCTGATCGCCCCCTCCATGGTTGCGCCTTGCTTGTTGATTAATATCGCTTGGGACAATTCGCCGATATCGTCGTAAATCTTTAATAAGGCGAAATTTTCGTCAATGGCAAAATTATTTTTCTGAGCATGACCTTTCACGTTATTGGTGATAATTTTTTGCAGTTCCTTAAAATTCATATTTATTGACGAAAGAATTTTGACTAGACTTCCCCAAAAACCAGCCAAAATATATTTTCGATTTATTTTAATTTGACAATGAAACTAATTTACCGCTTGAACAAAAAACCTCTTGCCTTTCTGGATAAGCACTCCCTCATTGGTAATGGCTACTTGCTTGTTAAAATCTGTTTCTACTTGGTTATTGAGCTTGATTCCTCCCTGTTTAATCAACCGGCGGGCATCCCCCTTGCTGGCGGCCAAATTAACGGCTACCAACAGTTCGGCTAACCGCCACTCCTTGCGTTCCAAATGATGGAAGGGAATTTCTTCAGGCAATTCTTTTTTTTGAATAGTCTTAACAAATCGTTCTTGAGCCGCTTCTGCCGACTCTTTCCCGTGGTTGATTTCTGTGATAGCCAGCGCCAATTTCATTTTCAAATCCCTAGGATGGGCTTCACCGTCAATCAATTGCCGGCTCATCTCCCGCACCTCGTCCAATGGCAACTTGGAGCAAAGCTCAAAGCCGGCAATGATCACTTCATCCGACCAAGACATGATTTTGCCGTACATCTCGGCCGGCTCTTCATTCAAAAAAACCACATTGCCCTCGCTTTTGCCCATCTTTTTACCGCTACCATCCGCCAATAATTTTGTGGTTAACACAAATTTCTCCCTGCCCTTAACCGCTTGCAACAGATCGCGGCCGCACATCATATTGAACATCTGGTCATTGCCACCGACTTCCAGATCAACCTCCATGACCAAACTGTCATACCCTTGAGCGACCGGATACAAAAATTCGTGCAGGTGAATCGGTTTTTCCTCCTTGATTCTTTCTTGAAACATGTCCCGCTGAATCATCTGCTGAACGGTAAAATTTGAACATACTTCAATCAAATCGCGAAATGGCAATCGGTCGTTCCATTCGCTGTTGTATTTGATAACCGCCGGATTTTCTCCGTCAAAACGAAGGTAGGCGGCAGCTTGTTGCTGGTAATTTTTCGCGTTGGCCGACACCTCTTCTCTGGACAACTTCTTGCGTGTCGCCAATTTGTCAGTCGGATCGCCAATCATGCCGGTAAAATCTCCGATTAAAAAAATCACCTCATGCCCCAAATCTTGAAATTGCCCGAGTTTATTGATCTGAATGGCGTTACCTATATGCAAAGCCGATGCGCTAGGGTCAAAACCGCAGTAAAGCCTTATTTTCTTGCCTGAAGCAAGCAGTTCAAAAAACTTTTGCTTGTCGGGATAAATCCTCGCCACTCCTCGATCCAGCGCTTCATTAATTTTGTTTTTGTCAGTTATGACTGCCATAAATTATTGTCTAATTCTGATTTTCATCCCTGCCCTCAAAGGCTGTTTAGGATTGATAATCGACGGATTCAATTCATAAACTTCCGGATTGCTCTTGGCTAAATTTTCCAGCGTAATTGCCCCTTTCTTCTGTTTGACTATCTTCAGCTCCAAGCCAAGCGGCAAACCCTTGGCGTGTTTTTTTAAGACCGGATTGTCTTTAAGTAATTTTTTCTTGTTGGTCTTGTATGTCCGGCAAATAGCATCCAAGCCTTCCTTTTTAGCCACTCGATGGTGAATCACTTCCTCAACCGCCGCTTGTTCGGCGGAAATAATTTTTTCTTTAAAAACCAAAGCATCTCTCTGTTTAACTACTGATTTATTTTTAATCAAGCGGTCGATAGCAAAAAATTTCCCGGGATAATTCAAATTCTCAACATAACCATTGACTCTTTTTTGATATAACTTCTTTCTGCTGTATGGATTTTCCGGCAATGGGATTTTGATGGCTTTTCCTTTAGCTACTACCGCTTGCCTGGTTAAATTATTAGCTCGCGCCAACGCGCCCAACTCCACTCCATAAAACCTGGCTATTCTTACCAACCGCTCTCCCCTTTCCGCCCTAACTTGATGAGTGGTTGCTTTACGCTCCTTATAATCAAACTTTATCCTGTTTAAATGCCGTTCAACATAATTCAGATAATCATCATAGCTCGGCTTTTTATTGCCCCTGCTCGCTTCCTTCAAGTACTGCCAAATAAAACCCCCGTTATAACCGGAAAGGGCCAAGCGCCAATCTCCAGTTGACCGATACAAATCAGCCAACAATTGGGCGCAAGCCCGACAGCTCAGTAAAGGATCGCGTCTTTGATCTATTCCTCCGCCAATCGACAGTTTATAGTCCTTGGCAGTCTGCGGCATAAATTGATATGGCCCTGCCGCCCCAACGCGAGAATGAGCTTTGACATTCCAGTGCGACTCTGGTATCGCCAAATAAATCAGTTCTGTTGGCACTCCCTCCTCACTAAATATTTTTTCTAAGTGCTTTTTCCAGGCTCCCATTTCGTAATACCCCTTAGCGAGGCTATCGGCTAACTTCGCTTCTTCTTGATAACGCTTCTCCCAATAATGCTGAATGCTCTCTACGGTATGACTATTAAATACAATTTTGCCTGATTTATCAAAATCTATTATTTCTGCGATCGATTTTAAATCTTCGCTAAAAATTTCTTGCTGTTCTGCTGTTTCCTCCTCCGCTTGCTCTTCCTCGATCTGCTCCTCTTTTTCCTGTTCTCCAATAAGACCGACTCTTTTTAATAAATTATTTATTGCTTGGCGCCAATTTTCCTGTACGCCAAACTTTTCCGCTCCTCTGACTATGCTTGAACCAAGCACCATTGCTCCCAAACCTGCCACGCCTGCTTTTCCAACGAATTTCAAAAAATCTCTGCGCTCCTGATCAATATCAATCTTTTCCTTTTGCAGTTTTTGTTTATTTTTAGGGACATTTATCCTCTCAAAAAAATTCATAATTTATGCTTTATATAAAAATTATAACTTATTTGCTGTATTTTAGCAAGAAATATATTGTGTAACTTTTTGCTTTATTTGCAAAGTATCAAAACGTAAATTCAAATCAAAAAAAGTCCTTGACAATTTATTACAATCTGTTAAGTTGAACGGTTTTTCGTTCTAAACTAATTAATAAAAAACATGAAGCTTGTAAGAAGTAAAAACTTGTATCTAAATTTTATCATTTTGACGATTGCCATAGTTGCGCTTTTGTGCCCGCAACTGACTGAACCGGTTTTGGCTGAAACAACTATAACCGGCGCCCGCCAACCGAAAAAATCAGAGTCTCAAACAGCTGTATTGTCATCTCGTTTTGGCCATCGGCAACTCTCGGTCGGTTTGACTGAATTTCCAGTGGAACTGGTAGTCAATCCCGGAGGACAACCGATTAATGCGGTCGGAGTGAATTTTCGATTTAATCAAAACTCCCTCCAAGTTGCCAAAGTCGATCTGGCCTCTTCCTTCTGCCAGCTGGTTATTGAGTCTCGGTTTGACAATCAAACCGGTGAGGTTCAGATTAACTGCGGCAAACCGCATCCCGGCATCAACCAAGAAGCAATCATAGCAACTGTATTTTTTAAATTAAAAAATGCCGGCTGGAGCAATTTTTCTTTTTCAACCGAATCGCAAGTTCTGGCTAATGACGGTTTTGGCACCAATGTCTTATTTGCCATGGAAAACAAAACGATTTATCTGCAATAAAAATCAACCACAGATTAATTTTTTATCTAAAATTTTTGTATCTTATTTTAATATTTTTTCAACATCTTTTACTTCTTTCAATATGCCCCTCTCTAATAATTCTACGCGCTGCTTTAGTCTAAGTTTTGTTTTGAGTTTTTCCTTGCGATACTCGGAAGAATTTTCAAATTTTTCCAATTGGATAAATTCCTGCTCAATATTTTTTTTCAAATTCTCCAAAGCTTGACGCAGAACATGTTCAACTTCAATCGTTTCTTTTTTAAGCTTGCGCCTAATCAGATCAAAAACATAAATGAACAAAACAATAATCAACAGCGCCAAGAATAACAAGCTGGCAAAAACAGTGAAATACTGGCTAATAAAAGCACCGGTTTTTGCGAGCCGGGTAGGCGCTACCGAGAAAGTATTCTGGCTGCTATCTTCGCTTGCCAAACCGTTGCTGTTTTTGCCTTCTACCCAAAAAACATATCTGCCCTGAGGCAAGGGCTGGTCGTAAACCAACAGCCAATTACCACTGCCGTCGCTAATGGTTTCTTGGGTGGTTATTCTCCCTCCAACTGGCTGCAAGCTTAATATAATCAACTGATTGGGCAAAGACGTTCCGCTAAGATAAAATTTATCGTTGATCTTGATCTCCGCGGGAAAATTTTTAACCACCGGCGCGACTAGAGGATCCAAAATAAAATCCGTACTGATGACAATTTCGTTGCCGGCCCGATCAATAGCTTTGGCTAAAATTATATTAGTCCCCAGTTGTAGATTTGGCAATTTTAATTTAGGATCGTCAACTGAAACACTAATTATGTCTTTGGCTGAATTGTTTAATATAACCTGATACTTGTCCAAGCCGGACAATTCATCCGTCGCAGACAACGTCAAAATAGGCCAATCGTTTGGATCGTCCTGGCTTAAAGTAACGGAAAAGGCGGTGGGCGGACGAGTATCAATCTGCACGCGGAAATGATTAGTCGCTTCCCATTCTTTATTTTTTTTGATCTTTAAATGAAAATACCAGATGCCGTCTTCCAGATTTTCGTATTCTTTTTCGCGAACTAAACCGTCTGATTTGTTACCAGGATCAGTTAGTGGCGCTTTATCAATAGCGAAACTGACTCCTTTATCTTCGGCGCTCAAATCCCATGCCAATTTCACTTTGGGTTTATTATACCAGGAGAATTGATCGAGGTGAGTCGGGGAGTTTATTAAACTGGCGCTTGGAGCGGTTTGTTCAAGCGCCTGGGGCAAGTTGGGCGTATTAATTTTGGGAGCGATGATAAAACTGGCGTTACCCATGGTAACTAAGACATTGCTACCCTTGCCGTCATTGGCCAAGATTGAGCCGGATGAAAAATTTAACTGCGTGGATCCTACTTTTTTGCCAACAAACTTGATACTAAAAACATCACCTGCATTACCGGCATAGCCTGGTTGCGGTACGCCTCCGCTGAAACTAATGCTACCTTGATCATTGGAAAAAACCGGCTCAGTGATCCATTTATCAAAGATTGATCCTTTTTTTATAATAGCAACAACCTGTAAAGCTCCGGAGTCAAAATTAATAACACCGTCAGCCGCATTGATATTTTGATCGCCACTGTTAATCTTGACTGCGATATCAAATTCATTGCCAATAATAAAAGTTCCTGATTGGGGCGACAAAAATAATGCCGCATTTTCCGCTCTGACGACGGATAAAGGCGAAATTAACAAGAAAAAAAACAACAAAATCTTGATAATGAATGAAATTTGCTTAAACATACTCCTTGATTTATGTTTAAAAAAACTACTATCTATTATTGGAATAAAAATTCTTTCTAAGCCAAAATACCGATAAGATTGCTATAATTAACAAAAAAACAAGCGCTCCGAGTTTGATATAATTCTGTTTGAGAAGATTGGTGGTTGCTTCAGAGCGCTGTGCTTCGGTTGGAATGTACTCAGTAATCCGCTGGTTGCCGGCCTTATCAACCGCTTTTACCTGGATTCTACTCTGCAAATATTGATCATAAAGCACATAAGGCATTGTCGCATCAACCCAGATTTCTGGAATGGGCTGGGCTAACAATTTGAGCAATTTCTCCCACCAAACCAACTTACCTTCTTCCGCTAGCGGAATTTCCAGTACTTTATAATGATCAATGCCGGTTTGTTTATCGGTGGTATTAAAAATTATAAAATATTTTCCTTTATGCAAATTTTTATCCTGAATCAATTCCACGACAAACGGTTCAGGCGAAATCTTATCTTGGCTGACTTGCTCTTGCCATTCTTGTTTATTTTCAGTTGATTGATTAAACGAAAATTCCGACCCCTTGACCGATAGCTTATCTTCGCTTCCCTGTCCGTCATTCAACAAAACTTTTGTCCCTGGCAAAAAATTGATTTTGGCGACAGGGTTATTGGCAGGCTGATTTTGGGTTGATCTGAATATCAAAGAGGCCAAGACATCGCTCTCGCCCGGATCTCCGGCGATTTTACCGCAATAGCCGCCAGGGATGCCGCCAATAAAATTGATTTTGCCCGATTTGTTAATATCTGACAAGTCTTTTCTTTCTGGTTTAGCGATCCAAAGATTTAATATGGATTCGCCGATGGAAAAATCAATTAATTCCAAAAAATCGGTAGAAAAACCGAGATTCGCCTCAACTGCATTCAAGCACTCTCTTTGATTGTCGATCCTTGCCTTTACCATAAAAACTTCATTCAAGCCGATATCGCCTTGAGATGGATCAAGGTAAACGATTGCAGCCCTAACCATGCTTGGGTTGACAACAAACAAGAGACAAGAAATGATAATTTTTAGAAAAAAACCGCTCTTGGGCATATGTAAAATCAATAAATTTATATCATCCGGTCCAATAATACATCATGATGGAAAAATCAACCAATTCAACTTTTCCGTTGTGGTTCTGATCGGCACAGGCATTATTCGAACCCCAATAGTAAAGCAAAATCGAAAAATCGGTTAAATTAACCCGTTTATCTTTATTTAAATCAGCTCCAGGGCAGGGTTCGGTTTTTACTGAACGTCCTACATAAAAACTGACAGAACGGCTAAAACCGCTTTTAATCAGATTGCCGCTCAAATCCAATTGAAATAACGCCTTAGTGGTATGAAACTCTTCATCAGCCAGCGGATTAGTGTTTAAATCTATTTCCCAAGAACCGGTATTGGTTGAATTGGTTTTTTGGATAATTTTTTCATTGGAATGAACATGGACTTCAATTTGGGCATTCGGGACGGATTGACCGAAGACTTTTAACTTTTCTCCCCTAATCACGACATTTTTATCAACATTGATACTGGGAGAAATATATGCTCCGCTAACCGTAGTAACAGCCCCTGAAGTAATGCGCAAAGTCAGGACAAGCAGGGTTGATTTGATGCCGCCAACATCCTCCGACCACAGGCCGAAGCTGGCTACGCCCGGAGTGATCTCCATGCTTTCAAAGTAAAAATCCGCCTTGGGATCTGCTTTGACTATGCCAATTACTTTTCCATCCAACAACACATGAACATCAGAATTGGGGTATGACTTTCCCCTGATAATCACCTTTGTCTGGGAGGGCGGAGTAAATGAACCGGGCACATAGCCCTGAGCTACGCCAGCTCCGCCTCCACCCGCTCCGCCGCTAACACCTCCGCCCTGAGTGCCTGATGTCCCGGGCTCGGTCAAACCGACGCTGGAACAATTCATCAGGTTTATTGTGCAATTGCTGGCGCAAGACAAGGCGCCGGTATTAAAGCCATAAGTCAAACAAGTCGCACCGTTATAATCGTTTCTTTCGCACTGCTCTAATCCCTCGCGTATGCCATTGCCACAAGTGCTGCACATGGTAGTCAGAATGGCTGCGCAATCATCCGAGCAGGTAAGGTTGCCTTGTAAAAAACCGTAATCAGCACACTTCAAACCTCCAAATGCCGCCGGAGTATTGGGAGGATTGCCCTTGTCGCAAGCTTCGCCCGCATCTATATATCCATCGCCGCAGACCATTATCACCTCAACCGATGTTTGTAAACTGTTATATGCAAAAACTTGGCGTTCAAATAAAAAAATCCCTGCCAAAAAAACCGCTGGAATGATTATCAATATTAGCAATAGAAAATATATGGAATTGCGATAGCATAGATACATAGTTATTTTATAGTGCTATGAACTTATTTTTCCTGATTGTATTTTGAGGCTTTTTTACTGATCCATTTCCAGAACTTATCAGAAATCTTCTTGTAAATCAGGTAGCTTGTCCTGACTATCGGACGAAGTATTAGGACTAAAAGGAAAGATGTGGGCGAAGTAATCAGCCGCCACGCCCTTAATCTTAATAAAACCAACAGTGTTGCCAGACCAGCCAAGATTAACCCACCCATCATCAGCCATGGAAAATATCCCAGCTTAGTCGGTCCGCCGGGATTTTCTCCTTGGTTGTAAATAGTGAATCCTAGTTTGTAGGAATTAACCACCTCGTTATCTTTATATATCTTTACTGCCGCCCAATACTGACCGGGAGGCAAATTAGTAGGAAAAGAAGCCACCGCTTGACCGGTTTCAAAAGCTTCAATCGGTTTAATTTTTTTATCATCGCTTGATTGCAACAAAGTCTTATTGGAAATATCATAAACGTCAATATGAACCTTTGATGGCCCGATCGGCACATTGCCCTTATTTTGAATATTCATCACCACTTTGATCCGATAAAAAAAACGGGAGAAGATCTTCCAGTTCCAAGGCTTTTCCAAAACTTCAAAATCCGGCACCGAAACTAAGCGCACCAAGAAATCAGCGAAAGAAACGTTGGTTAAAGTCAAATCAATATCAATGCGAGCTCCCAGCGCGATGGCCACGCCTCCACCCTCCGGAGTTTTGTTTGGCGCGACCCTGACATTGATATTGCCTTTGTAATTTCCTAAATCTGCGTTTTTCGGTGGATTGATCATCACCGTCATCGGAACTTGAAACTGCCCCTTGGGTAAAATAAATTTTTCTCCTTTATCAACCTTAATCCAAGAAGCAATCTCTGGGGCGTTGATTTTTATTTCTACTTCAAGATCTTCTTCGGCCGAAGATCGCAGTAAATTAATTTTTTGCTCGTAATGAGAGCCGGGGAATAACTGTTTGTTAACAATAAAAGGCGGCGAAATACCAAAACCAGCCCTACCGATTGTGGGAATTAATAACGACCCCAATAGCAATAGGACCAGCCAAAATAGTTTTTTTGGTTTTCTTGTATTACAAGCCATAAATAATGCCCTCAACTGAGGCATGTTTTGGTTTAAATTAAATATCTTTTTCTTTTATTTTACTAAAATAATTGCTTTTTCTGTTGTGGATAGCTGTTTATAATATACTACAAATCAAAGCTTTAAGCAAATAAAAATTTCAAAAAATAGCATATTATAAATTAACAAAAAAGACTCTTTTAAAAAGAATCTTTTTTGTTAAAATCAGTTATTATCGCTTAATTCCAACCACCATCGCCATCCAATACTGCGGTAAAGGTATTAGTTCCAGTATAAACGCCGGAGGGCCTGCCTGCTGGCACGCCAATACCCCAAAGGATTATATCGGAAATATTGGTAATCCCTTGTGTCGGACGGTCAATCTCCACGTCAACCGTGGCATCAGTATTAGAAAGATCTATTCCTCCAACGCCCCAAGTAAAATTATCAAGGCTATATTCTTGATTATCAACCGTTATAATATCAGCTCCTTTAACCATATCTGTTCCTCTGATGTCAGTGTCTAGCGGAGTATTGCCGTAGTTTATAATAGTTGTGGTAGCGTTTACCGCGCCGGTATTAAAACTGCTTCTAATAATGCCATAGGGTATAGTCGCTTCGTTAACATCCAACGCAGAGGTGGTTAAAACTTCAACTCCATTAAGCGTGGCGTAGTTTGAATTCGCTTTCACGCCATTATCATCGGTTGCCGTCAGCCTGGCAAACCATGATTGGGCGTCATAGCCATTATTGCCTGACACTTTGGTTGGTATAGTATAAAAAGCAAAAGTTGTAGTACAACTGAGGGTTGCTCTGGCGTCAGTGCCGCCGGCGCAATTGGTAATAGCGCAACTGGTATTGGCAATCTGGTAGCAATTATTTGGATCATGGGTGCAGCCAGGACCTCCGGACGCGCCGGATAAATAAATCGTACTGGTGCCATAGGAGAGATCAATACAGCCGTTGTTATCATCAACCAAAGCAGAAGAAGCGGAGACTGCTACTGCTGGAGCGCCTCGGATTGGTATAGTGATATCATTGCCGCCGTTCAAAAACATTTCTCCGATGGTCGGCGCGACATTGTTCACTGTATAGGTGCCGGAACGGGAATTGCCGGTAGCTCCTTTAAAATTATCATCCATAACAAAGGCGAAATAATTATAAGCCTGATCGCGCAGAACAGAACCGCTGGTCCAGGAACAGGAAGGATTTACGGTTGAGGTGCCGGTACAGTAAGTGATAGCAGAACAGCCGGTTGAAGTCGCCCAAGAGTTGCTGCTGCAAACAAAAAGCGTTAAGACATCGTCTCCCCTTTCTATGTCGTCATCATATGCCGTTGCCTGAAAAGTGAAAATATCGCCTGGATTTTTGAAGTTTTCGGTAGTAGTGGCGCTGGAAATGACCGGGGCGTGATTGACATATAGCGGAGTCCCGCTATTGCCCGTACCCTGACGATAAGTATCGCAATCAGCTTCAGTAGCGTGCCCGTCGCAGACAAAGGCGTACCATGCTTGTTGTTCGGTGGCGCTGGTAACATTACTATAGGCGCAAGTTGAGGTCGCTCCGCTTACAGTCGCCGCCGAAGTGCAGAAAGTTGTCGCTCCGCAAGTTGGCGATTGGCCGTTGCGGGGAGTCACTGCGTTTGAAGAACAAACGATCAAATAATAATTATTTGACTCAGGGTCATTAGCCTTGGCCTGAAAATAAGCGGTCGCGCCTTCGTTAACCGGATTGTTGGCGGTAGAAGCCGGAACCTCCACTGGTTGACCAACAAAAGCTGGCGGCGCGTTGCGCACCGTTACGCTGGTAGTAGCAGTATCGGCGTTTACTTGAGATGGAGCGAAACTAAAAGGCGCCAAATCTAGCTGATAGTTAAACACTGTTCCGATTATAAGAAAATTTAGCAAAAATAAAACCAATACCAAAGGCATTGATCGTTTTATTTGTTTTTTTATTAGCTTGCACATGGGGATTATTTATATTTAATTTATATTTAATTTTAATATTTTTCTTTAATATTTGGCGAATTTTAATAAAAATTATTAAATAAACGAAAGTTTTTAATATGGGTAAAAATTATCCACATTACTATATATATTATAGCATATTATAACTATTTCCTCAATTACTATAAAAACTAAAGTTTAATCGTTTTGAAGGTTTCTATAATCTTAGATAATTGACCTAACATTAGATTAAATTCTTGTGATTTAGCGCCGGTGCTTATATTTTCCTGAAAAATTTTATAGGTGAAAACTTGATCTGACGCTACTTCTAATTCAACCTCTTCTATCGCTTCTGGCTTGATTTTATCCCATTCTGCCTGTGGATATGTTTTAAAAGAAATAATCGGGCTTTCTTGTTCCGGATTGCCAATATAGAGGAGCAAGAATTCATTGCCTGTTTCGCGCGTGCGGAATTTACCCTCCCAAATTTCAGGAACCGCCAAACTTCCCTTTATTTTATTTTTCAAAAAGAAAGTCAAGCGAGACATTCTTAGGAACGGATCTGCGGCAACTTCTTTGCTGTTTGAAATATTATTTTTGTCGGCTATAATTTGTCTGCCTTCGCCTGATAAATCATGATCCTGTTTATTTTTGCTTAACTGATAATAAATTGGCAGTGTTATAAATAATAAAACAATAAAGATAGTCGGCCAGAAATATTTCTGGCGGCGAAAATGATAATACAATCCCCTCGCCAATCGGCGAAGCGGTTCAATGTTTTGCCACCAAATCAACAAAAGTTTTTTGACTCGATAATAAAGCAGGAGAAAATAAAGCTTGAAATATTTTAAATTTTTTGTTTTTTTCTTTGCGATCATGAAATTAAAAAATGGCTTGAAATTTTTTTATTTATACCTGATAGCATCCAACGGATTAAGCGAAGCGGCCCGCCGCGCCGGGAAAACTCCGGTTAAAAACCCCATAAAAGCGGAAAAGGCCGCTACGAACAAGAGAAACATGATGGGAAAGCTGAACAAAGAGATTGCCACTCCGCCCATACGTTTGGCGATGGTGTTTAATATTAGGTTTATAGTCAATCCTCCGCCCACGCCGATACCGATGCCGACCAATCCCCCAAGAAAACCCATTACAATTGACTCGGATAAAAACAACACCTTGATACTGCTTGGCGATCCGCCGATAGTGCGCATAATACCGATTTCATTGGTTCTTTCCATCAAGGTAACGGTCATGGTGTTAAACATGCCAATGGCTGATACGATCAAGGCGATGCCGCCGAACAAAGCCAAAGTAAACTGAACGCCTTGAAAGATTTTATTGGCCTGCTCAACGGTTTTTGACAAAGCGGTCACGATAAAACCTCGCTCCAACACCTCCGCTTCAACAATATTTAAAAATTCGTTGGTGGTTACCTTGATTCTGGCTCGCTCATAATAAGGGATGGCGAATTGCGACGTGAATTCGCTCATCGGAATATAAGCGATGATGTTTGAAGTATCATCGATAACGCCCTTTATCTTGTAATCACGATTTAAAGGGATTTCTTGCATTTCATCCGGCTTGTCGGTACGAGGAATAAATACTTTGAAACGAACCGTCTTGCCGATGGCCTCCTCCGCTTTCACTTCAAATAATTTTAAGGCGGCCGCAGTCATAACCACCTGATCGTTTTCTTCTTCGATAAACAACTGTCCTTGGCCGGCAACCACGCCAGCATAACGAAAATAATTTGAGCTCACTCCTTGCAAAAAAATACTGCCGGTTAAATCCCTGAATGTCACTAGGGATGTGAAGCTGGCAAGCGGGGCTACGTCTTCAACATTTTCGATTTTACTGAAATAATCCAATTGTTCCTTGTCGATAATAACAGCGCGTGAAGGCGGAGTGGCAACATTCAAACTAAGCATGGCTTCGCCAAAGACGATTTTCTCCAGCAAAATACCCTGCAGACCGTAGCCAAGCCCTACCAACACCACCACCGCGGCGATACCGACGCCGATACCCAAAATGGTCAGCCAGGTTCTGGTAGGCCTGGTCTTGAACATTCTGGTTGACAATCTGATTGTATCCTGGATTCTCATCATAGACGAAAAACTAAAATTAAGCTTATTAGTGCGATTGTTGATAATCAAGGTCTAAACCTTGAATTAAAAGTTTTTCGAAGTAGGTGGTTAAATCACGAGAAATTTTTTGCGAAAAGCCAACCCCTCCTTCTTCCAATGTTCTGCCCAAACGTTCCTGAAATAACTCGCGCCGAATCAACCCTGCTACTCGCTCGTAAACCGCCTCTTTTAACCGCTTGACCTGAAAAGGCGTAATTTGCGCCTTGCATTGTTCCAGTAAATACTCAGTCAGACGTTGCAAGAGGTTTTCTTCCTTGGAAAAAAATACGTTTTGTTCCAACCGCCGGCGGTAGCGCCTGACATCATCCGATTGCCTTAGAATCGTATCTACCTTCTCGCTCATAACCTTAGCAAGCGACGGGCTGAATTCAACTCCGCCTTCACTGTATTTCCTGGAAAGCATGTTATAAAAACTTTCTTTTTTTATCTTTCTTTCAATCATCAGCCTGACCGCGCCCTCCAACCGTTGCAGTTGGTCAAAGGTAAAATCTTGCGTCAAATAGTTGATAACACTTTTAACTTTCAATTCAACCGGAGTAAGATACGGATGGATCTTTGACAACTGTTCAAACTCTGTTACCAGGGTTTTTTGTTTATCGATTTTTGCCATCTGCTTTTTCTCCGGATTCGGAACTACGCGCACCACCTTGCCGTCTCGCATATAGAAAACGCGATGGGCATAGGGCAAATATTTAGCATCATGCGTAACCAAGATAATGGTTTTGTGATCCTTTTGGTTGATTTCTTCCAAGGTGTCCATAACCGCATCGGCGGACAAACTATCCAAGTTTCCTACCGGCTCGTCAGCCAAGAGTATGTCCGGATTATTAACAAAAGCGCGCGCTACTGCCACTCTTTGGCTCTGTCCGCCGGATAACGCTTCAGGCAACTTATCTGCCTGCTTTTCTATGCCGAAACGATGGAGCAGTTCCACTGAACGTTTTCTCCGCTCAATCGGCAAAACACCTTGAAAAATCTGCGGCAAAGAAACATTGTCGGCCACGGTCAAAGAAGGAATCAAATAGAATGCTTGGTAGACGATGCCGATGGTCTTGGTTTGAAAATTGACCAATTCATCCGGAGTATAGGCGTAAATGTTTTCTCCCTTGACCGTCACTGTGCCCATGGTAGGCGGTAAAACGCCAAGAATTGAATATAACGTAGTTGATTTGCCGCAACCGGAAGGACCGAAAAAAATTATATATTCTTCCGGATAGATTTCCATATTAATGCCATCCGAGGCTTTAAACTCGTTTTCTTTGCCGTGATTATAGATAATGCTCATTTCGCTGATCTTTATCAATGGTTGTGGCATAGCAAAAAATAATCAAATTGGTTAGAATTTCTTGACCCAGCCGAAGGTTGATTCAAAGTTGCCGATAATCAAATCAATGATGCTTTGCTCTTGGACCGGCGTTAGCATGGTAAAATCCTCCGACCTAGTTTCATTATCAGCTTTATCTAAACATTTAATCCAAAAACGATAAACCGTAGCGGGCAAAAAAGCAGTTACCACCTGCACATGCTTGCTTACAGCGTCAACTTCCGCCTGCAAAGAACTGTTTTGATTATTATTTCCCAAGCCTTGTTGGTAAAAAAATTGGCAAACCGCCAGTTCGTCAGTTTCCCAGCTTACAATAGTTTGAACCTTGTTGTCATTGCCGGGATAAAGAGTTGATTCGGTGTTGACCTTGGAAATAACTGGCGGCAAGCGGTCCTTTACGGTCGTGAAAGTCAAGGGATCACTGAGAGTCTTTTCGTTGTTTTCATTTTCAACTCTTATAACAGCCATATAAGTAGTATCAAAATCCAAATTATTCAAACGAACCTGGTGAAAGGTAACAAAAGTGGAATTACCTTCTAACTTGGGCTGTTTGTTGTCTAAATTAGTATATTCAACAATAGCGGAACAAGGCACGTTAGTTGTCCATCTCAAGGTGGCGGCGTTCTCTTCTACTTTCTCCACGCGAATATTGTATATTTCTGGCAAAATAGATTTGGTTTTGAAAGTATTGTCATCAGTTCTGCCTTCAAGATCCAGCTCGGATGTTGAGATGAGTTGAAAATGATAAACGGTGGCCGGTTTCAGATTGGTGATTTCAACCCGATGGGATAGGACATATTCATTGGCTTCCCCCTGCTTCCAAGTATAAGGGTTTTCCGCTCCCGGCCTATAATTAGCTTCTTCCGCGATGGCGACTATGGTATTCGCGGGTTTATCAGTTTGCCAATTAATTATTGCGTAATCGCTACCAACCTCCACTTTAGCGGAACTGCCGATAATTATCGGGGGTTTGGCTATTTCATCGGCTCTGTTCTGCAGAGATGATTCAATCAGCGCCAAATCAGATTCGGAGTTAATTTTTCGGATAAGGTTCCTGATCTCGTCTAACAAGCCTTTTTTTTCATACTCAATCTCCAATTTTCCGGTTTGATCTTTTTCTGGAAACTGCTCGCCCGCTCCTTCTTTTTTGACTGTTTGATCCAAAGTGGTGACAAAACTGTAATCATCAGAGATGCCTTGATTGCCATGGGTATCGGCTGAGGTGATGCGAAAGTAATAAGTTGTTTGTTGTTCTAAATTATCAATTACTAATTTATGGGAAGTTTTATCGTAATATGGATCGCGAACAACGCCATAGCTTTTGTCCAAACCATAATTAATCAATGAATCTGACTTTTCATCTGTCTTCCATGTAATAACGGTAGAGGTGGAGCTGATATCGGAAATCTGAATATCAAAAATCTTTGGAGGTTTTTTATCTTCTTCTTGCTCTATTGCCAAACCAGCCTCGCTGTTAACTAACAGCAACCAACAGCAAATAGTTATGCCGATAATAATTAAAAAAATAAAAAAATTGATTAGAAGAATTCTAGAAAATTTCATAAAAAATTAAATTGCTTGCTGTTGTGTTATTATAACACAAAACTGTTTTGAAGGTAAAATTTATTCAAATTACACATTTTTTCTATCTTAACTATTTCTTCTTCGTACAAAATTAATTTCAAACATCTAAAGCCAACTGTTTAAAACTACCATCCGCTAACCGCTGGAACGACAAAAAAAGTGTTGACGCCATTATAAACAGCCGCATCAGTGTCATAAGGAATGCCAATCCCCCAATAAATATAATCAACCACGCTGGCCAGAGAAGTCGGGCGAGGCGTATTGATGTCAACATCGGCGCCACCGATGCTTAAATCATTGCCAGAGCCATAATTAAAATATTGCGTCTTGCTCCATTCCAGATTGCCGGATAGAAGACTGCCCGATGGCGATCCGGATAAATTCGTGCCAGACAAATTGGTATCAATCGGAGAATTTCCGATATTTTCTATACTGGTTGTCTTGGTTGAGGTGGCAGAGTTGCGTCCAACGAAATATGAACCGAAACTAATTGCCGATTCAACAACTTCCAAGCCGGCGTTAATCTCAATCTCAACACCTCCAGAGGTGGTATAAGCGTAATTTTTGCCGTCAAAAATTGAAATATAAGAGAGCCAATTGTTATTTTTGTACGGGTTGTTTTCATCGCTGTCAGACGTTGGAATGGCAAAATATTTCAAATAGCCGGTGCAGGCATAATCGGCGTTATAATCATCATCTCCAGCGCACCCGCCCCTAATACAGTTCACGTTAATAATCGGATAGCAGTTGTTGTGATTCTGCGAACAAGAGTTGCCGACCGGCGAATAATAAATCACCGCACTGGCGCTGTCAAAATCGGTACAGCCATTGTCATCGCTAATATTGTCAAGATAAACAACCACCGCTTTATCTCCGGCTCCCTTAATGTTTAGGGAAATATTAGCTCCGCCGTTCAAGGTGAGCGAGCCAATACTCGGCATGACGTTATTGACGGTATAACTGGAAGTTCTGGAATTGCTGGTTGCCGCTAAATAATGAGAATCAAAAACAAAACCGTAATAAGTCGTGGTAGCGGCCGGGCTGGGCGCCGTATCAACATAATCGCATGATGGATTTGGACCGGCTCCGATATAAAAACAAACAGTGTTGCTTGCTCCGCCGCCACAACCGTATTCATCGGCGGAATTAGCGCGGCAGACAAAAAACCGCAAAGTATCCTGCCCGCCCAGAGAATCTGGATCGCTAGAACTGGCGCTAATGGTGAATGTTCCGCCTGGATCGCGATAATTGACTGTCGTGGCTAAATTGGTAAATAAAGGATAGTGATTAACCACAAAAGGAGAATCGCTTTCGTTGTTATTATAGCCTTGTGAAGCGGTTGAACACTTCGCCACTCCTGAACCGGCGCGTTTGTCGCATAAGAAAGCGAACCAATCCAAAGATTCGGACGAGGTAGCCGCCTGGTAGGAACAAGTAGCCTCAACCGTGCTGGAAGCGTCAGTTGAAACACACCAACTGCCGCCGGTACAAGTTGGCGGCCCATTATTACCCGGGCTAATGGCATTAGTCTGACAAACAGCCAGGTAATATCTATCGCTTTGCGGATCGTTGCCGGTAGCGGTAAACAGCACGTTGGAGCCGTAGTTAGTTGGAGTGCTGGTCGCGGAAGCGTTATCAGAAGGGCTGGCGAAAAAACTCGGCGCAACATTGCTTACTCCCGCCAGAGTTGCTTCGGCGTACTTGCTATAGAGATTCAAAGATTCGCCATTGTTGGTAGCGCGGAAGCAATAAGTCGTGCCGGTTGCCGCGTTGCCAGTTACATTGAGCACGTATTCAATTTCCGTATAATGTCCCTCATTCAAAGTAATGGCGGAGGTAGTGGCTGAGGGATGTTCCACCATTTTACCAGTGGTAAAAATCCTGCCATCAGCCGACAACTGAGCGGTTGTATTGTCATTATTGGCAAAATAGGAACTGGTGGTAGCTACAAAATGTTGGTTAGTAGCGATTGCTGGAACTGCCGTCCAAGAAGAAAGAGTTCCGCTATTACAACTGGTGGTGGTGGTGGCGTATTCCAAGCGATAAATATAGCTACCGGCACTACCCGCTCCGCTATTAGCTACCGCTATTCTCAACCTGGTGCTGGAGCCGATATTCAAGGCGGTGCTGGTGCCGGCCGGATCGCCCACATCTTCAGCGCCGCGCCAAGTTGCGGTTGTTTCGCTGCCATCATCGTTCCTCCAGCGGAAATGCGCCTGCTCGGTATAAACCGTAGGGGTGGAGGTGGAGAAACTGAACAAATCGGTAGATAGAGTTTGGTTGCCGCTTGATTGATAAACTCGGTAATAAGACCAATACGAACCGTCATAATACTGGGATAAATTGCTGTTGATATAAGCCGAAAGAGTAAAATCAACATTTGCTGTTGAAGTTGAGTCGCTGGCTATGGTTACCCAGCTGTTGGTGGCGCCGAAACGAAAGACTTGCAGGCTGACAGCATTGGTAGAGCCGGAATTGGTTGACTGGCCGTTCCAGGAAACTGTAATAGAATCGCTGTTACTGCTGTTTTTCATGGAAAAATTAAAAACTGGAATGTTGGCGCTGGAAGTTGCCCGATCGTAGACGCTGTTATCGCTATCGGTATTGGCATAACCGAGCGGATCCAGAAAGTAGGTTAAGGGGTTGGTGTTGACGGATAAGCTGCTAACGCTGTTTTTGGAAAATCTCTTGGTCTCGGCGGCCACTACGCTAAAAGCGGGATAATTAAGATAGCTATGGAGCGGCTCGCTGTCGGTGACATTATAAAGCCGCAAGCGATAAGTTCTGCCTAGGGTGGCATAGTCGGTCCTGACGGCAAAAACAAATTCAGTGAAATTATTATTCAACAAAGAATAGTTGGCCGTCTGATTGGCGTTCTCGTGCCAACGTCCAAAAGACCATGTGTTGGCATTATACGCAGCTTTTGAAGCGCTGATTATATCATTATTATTGCCCGACAATCCCAAAGAATAGCTGATATCAGAGGTGTTGCCGACATCAATCCAAATCCCGGGACTGGCAGTATCTTCGTACTGCAGTTTGTAAACTTTATTTGAAGCGGTATCGCCGCCGATGTTTTCCAGCTGAATCCTGACGTTTAATCTTTTAGCCTTACTAAGGTTGGTCAACGTGGTGCTGGCAGCCGCGGCCGCGGTATTGTTGTTGACATCAGGGCCATCATCGTTTTCAAAACGGTAAGACGATTGCCTAACTTGAAAACTGGCATTGGTGGTAGTGGCTATTTCCGTGGTGGCGGTGGCTTTGTTTCCCGCCCAGTCATAAGCCCAAATATTAAAGACGTATTGCGTGCTGGTTTCCAAAACAAAAACAGTTGTGGTGGCGGTACCGCCGTAAGAAATGCTGCCCAAATCCGGATCGTTATGCTCGTTGTTCGCTTCAGTCACGCCCGAAGGGCCTATTTTATAAAAAATCTTGTACTCCTTGAAGTTAGCGTCCCAAGCTGCTGATCCGAATTGCAAAGTAACGCTGGTGCTGGTTTTTCCGGCGATTGAAAGCGAGCCCGGCGCAGGATTTGGAGCTATGGTGTCAACTTTGAAGTTGGGAACGGTTAAATTGTACTTGGTCCAACCGGAACAGGCGTTTTGGATATCGCAAGCGAAAGCTTGCCATTTGTAGCCGTCAGTCGAATCAGGGATAGCGGTAATGGTGGCGGTGGCGGTAAAAGGCGTGACGCTATAATCCCCGACCGTGCTGGTGGCGACTAGCCAAAGCTTGCTGGGACAATTGATAAAGGGGGTAGCGGCAGAGCAAGCCGTGCTGGTGGCCGTGCTGATAGCGGAGGTTGAAGCGGTATTAATCAGCTCCAGATACAGCGCGACTGCTTCACTGGTGTCGACGTCCCTGGCGCTGATTTTTAATTTAATTTCATTTTGGTTGGTCCAGCCGCCATTGCTGATCGCTGTCGCGCCATCCGCACTGTATTGTTCAAGATTTATCGGCGCGTTGGGAGCTGAGTTGCGTTTGGAAAAAGAAAATGAAATTAAATCGTTATTAACTCCCGCGCCGGTCCCAACTCCGGTCACCAACTCGGTCCATGCTTGATTGCCAGTGCTATAAAATCGATCGTTGTTGCCATCCCAAAAAACCGCTGAGTAATCAATGTCATCATTTTGATAAATAGCCAGTAGCTCATTTTCGTTTGGGTCTTTGTGGATTCTGACTCGCGGAAAAATATTTGCATCAGCGCCCGGCACTGTTGAATTAGCCGCGTCCACGGAAACGGAAGAAGAGTAAATCTGCCTATATCTTGGGGTAGTGGCAGTGTTACCGTTCCAGAGAACGATGCCTTTGCCGCCGCCGGAAAAATCAAGGGTAAATGGCTTTTGCGCAAAGTTAGTATCACTATATAGGGTTCCTCCGGAGATATTGTCGCCGTTAGTTGGTTCAATCCAAGATGGAGTCGCTCCGCTAATATCAATTTTATAAATATTTAATTCACCGACGATATCTCGGCCGGCAAAATACGCTACCCCGATACCCGTCGGGTCAAACGCCAATTCGCCATGGACAAAGTCGTCAGCCCAAGCGGTGGGACTGGTTGAAGCAGAACCGTAACTGATATTATTATTGGTAACGGCGAATTTCTTAATCATCGCGCTCCAAGCAGTATCGCTGTTCGAATAGTAAAAACCTCCCCTGGTATTATCAGAAGGATCAAAAAAGGCTTCGCCGACGAAATTATTAATATTATCCTCATTGGCAGAATGCTGAGTCCAAGAAGTCCAATTATTAACATAGGCCGATCCGCCATAATAATAAGAAGTGCCAACATCCGAATCATCGTCAAAAGTGACTAGCAGATAGTTATCCGTACCAGGACGACGCGTCAAGCTGCAGCCGTTCATTACCGCCAACGGATCTGGTCCTGAGCCATTACTGGTCCAACCAGCAACCGAATTCCATGAATAAACCAACGAACCTTGAGATACTCCGTTGTTCTTGACGGCGAAAAACCCTCCGCCCGACAATGAAGCAAGACAGCCTCCGAATTCGCTGTTGTTGGTATTTGAGGTAATGCTTTGCATCTCATAGCTATTGACAAAATTATTAGCCGCTACTCGATATACTGCCGAAAACCATTTTTGCACATCGGGATTGGGGGTTAAATTAACGGTTTTTACCATCACGGCGATCTTTGACCCATCGTCCGAACGGACAGAATGAACAAATCTGATAATATCAGTTGCCACACCAAAACTCGGACCAGCCGCCTCCGGATTCCAGCTGTTGCCGTTCCAAATTCGATAATATAGGGTGTTGTTGTTTTTTGAATAAAATAACGCGCCCGGCGTTGAAGCCACCGCGCCAGTTTGAATGGTTGTTTGGCTGGAGCTGGCCTTGTTGCCAGCTTGGTCATAGGCGTAAATAACAAAATAGTAGAAAGTTTGCGGCGACAAGCCGCTAATTGTAGTAATGGAAGAATTGTTATAATTTTGATAATCAAGATTGGCATCGTCATGCTCCAAACTAACCTCGCTCACCGGCGAACTGGTGGCATAAAAAATACGGTACTCTTTAAAATTTGTTTCCGTGGTGCTGGCGCCATAGGACAAAGTGATGCTAACGCTGGTCTTGCTACTCTCGGAAAGAGCCCCCGGACTGGTTGGTGCCGTGCCATCAATCTTGATATTTGGAGTGGAGGTGCTGAAAATCGTCCAACTATTGGCGCAGTCGCCGTCGTCATTGCAAGCCAGTACCTGCCACTTATAACCGGTTAAAGAATTTGGTATGGCGGCAATGGTGGCGGTGGCGGTAAAAGGAGTAACGCTGTAATCGCCCAAACTGCTGGTAGCCGCCCAAATTCTTGATTGGCAATCGGGATAAGCCGTGCCCGGAAGACAAAAAGTTGCCGGCTGGCTAGTGGCGATCAACGACGAACTGGCGCTAGGCAAAAATTGGTAAAACAAAGCGATTCTTTCGCTAGTGTCAACATCATGGGCTGAAGCTGTCAATTTAACGGTATTTTCATCAGTCCAGCTTCCGTTCACGATCGCTGTAGCGCTATCATTTTTGTACTGTCTTAAATCAGCCGCGCTTCCTGGCAAGGTGTTTGTTTTGAAAGTAATTTCCTGCGCCGCGCTGGTGGCATTGCCAAAACTGTCATAGGCCCAAATATTGGCGACATAATCGGTGCCGGGATTTAAGCCGGCAAGGAGAGTGCTGGTCGCCAAAAAATAGTCAACCCTGCCCAGATTGGAATCAATATGCTGAGTATTGGCGGTGGTCACGTCCGAAACGCCCTCCTTATAATAAATGCGATACTCTTTGAAACTGGAGTCTGAACTGCGAGAGCCGAAAGTAAGCCTGGCGCTATTGCTATTGTAACTATAAAGACTTAAATTTCCCGGTATTTCCGGGTCTAAATTGTCTATCAAAATCAAACGGGAATCAGGCGATATTTGATCAAAAACCTGATCATTGATAGTCACCTTGACGCAATAAGTATTATTGGCGCTCGGTTCATTAGTCTTGGACAGCCAGTCAAAAGTAACATAGTTATAACCCGGATGGATAATTGGCGAAGTAACAATCCAACTGGCGGTGGTACCTACTTGATACTCGGCATTGTTATCAATCTGGGGCGGCGGACTGCCATAGGTGGCAGTAACCGCGCCCGGACTATCATCAAGGTATGGATCGGATAAAGCGCCATCGCAATTATCCCCCAGTCGATACTGTGCTTTGGCCCTCAATTGATCGTCGTTATCGTCATCATCAACCCTGATGACAATGCTAATCGCGCCGGTTCCGTCGGTTTTTTGCGACATCGTTACGATTGAGCCGATTGGCTCTGTCAAGGAACTTTCGGTCATCGTGGTGAATTCCGGCGTGGCGCTAGCCTTGTTGCCGGCTTGATCATAAGCCCAGATATTAAAAACGTAATTCAAGCCTGATGTCAATCCGATTACGGTAGTGGTTGATCTGCCGTTATAATTAATATTGTTCAAATTAGCGTCGCTATGCTGCAAATTTGCCTCGGTCACTCCGCTGGTGCCAACTTTATAAAAAATACGATAGCGGCTGAAATTCGGTTCTGAAGTAGTCGCTCCCAATTGCAAAGTAATGCTGGTGTTGGCTTTTGAATCAAGCGATAACGCGCCGGGAGGAGGATTGGGCGAAGTGAGATCAACTCTGATATTGGGCGCCAAAGCAAAAGTTGACCAGCTAGAACATAGGCCGCCGTCATCGCAGGACAATGCTTGCCACTTATAATTATTTTCCGGCAGACTGGTGATCGTAGTTGTTCCCCTGAATGGGTTGGTGCGAAAATCGCTGATTGAACTGGTAGCAGTCCAGATTCTTGACGGACAATCAGTATAAGCAGTGCCGGAGGGACAATAGGTAGCCGGTTCGCTGGTAGCTGTCAGTGATGAGCTGGCCGAAGGAATTAGCTCAAAATATAACCTGATCTGTTCGCCGATATTGACATCATTGGCTTGGGCGGCCAGCCTGATGGTGGTGTTGTTTATCCATTCGGCGTTAGCGATGGTGGTAGTGCCGGTGGAGTTTTTATATTGCCCGAGGCTAACCGCTGCGGTCGGAGCGGTATTAGCCGGAGCGGTGGTGATAATCGGATAACCGTCGCTCTGATAATTTTCCAAACTACTGCCGTCCGACCTGACCATCCGAAAACAATATTGCTGGCTGGAGGTAGCGGCGTAATTATATAACACCCAATCCCACTCGCCTTGCTCTCCGATCGCCAAAGAGCTTAGATTGTTTGCGCTAGGATTTTCTTCTTCATAGGTTTGCGCCTTGGTTGAACTGGCTAACAAGGCTGAAGAAGCGCTGATGCCATCATCCAAACCGGGGTTGTTATAACCGCGCCAACTCTGGGTGCCGGCAAACCCTCCTACATCGGTCCAATTAGCCAAAGAAGAGCAATTAATCCCCCAGCCGTACTGCAGCTTGAAAGCGTTGGTAGAGGTGGCCATGGCTTTCTGGCTGACTGCCATGTTCATTCTCAGGCGCAAAACTTCAGCGATATTTATATTGTTAATGCCGGTATTTTCCCCGGCCTTAGCAACTATCGGGGTTGAGCTGGCGATATTTTCGTACCAGCGCCAATCGTTTTGGGTTAATCTAGGCTGAGGAGCGTTATATTGGTAAGTATAGGATAAAATGCCGTTCATTTTCGCGCCGCCAGTAGCGCTGCCGGCTCCAGTATTGGAATAACAAGCGACATAGCGCTGGTTAGTTACCGTAGTTAAAATTGAAGTGACGTTTTTATAAAACTCGGTAAAACCATTGACACCATCAGGGCGGGAAAAATAAGCATTGGCGCAACTCGGGCTGGTAGCGTGCAAATTAGCGTCAATTTGCATAGTCGCCGCTGGCACATTGCCGGTACTGTCGCTGTTTAAATAACTGGCGAGCAAACTAGCCCCGCGGATAATATTATTGCCTGTCAATTCGGGAAAAATAGTCCGAGCGGTGCTTGAAGTGGCTAATTGAGAATTTCCGATAACCGCTGGCTGGCCGGCAAAAAGATCAAAGCCAGACAAATAACCGTTTGCTTCGTCGGTATAGGTATAGGTAATTACCAATTCGGCTGATAGGCCGCCTTGGCTGGTATTGTTATTCTGAGCCGTCAAAACTACGTTTTTTGAAGAAGTGGCATTAGCCAGTTCTAGCTCCGCATAATCACTGGCAGGCAAAAGATGAATGAACCTGAAAGACGGCTTGGCGATTGTGGCTCCCGGGTTGTAGTTGTATATATGGGGACCATTGGACGCTTGATTGCCGACCTTGGTAGAAATCGTAATAGTATTGGCTCCGGTGTTATAATTGTTAGTCAAAATTCTGATCCAAGCTTTCTGGATTTTAACGATGCCGCTTGAAATGCCATTTTCCGGAAACCAAACCGTAGAGGTGCCGACTGATTGAGCGGTGGTTTGGCCATTATTGATTACCCCGAAAGGAAATGCTACCGTTCTGGTCTTGGTCGCGGCTGAACTGGATGCGATATAAGTCTCCGCCACTTCACCGCCGACCAGATAAGCCAAGGAGCCGGCAGTTGAATTGCCGATATAAGCCTCAATCGTGCTGGTAGCGTTCTCGCTATAGCCGTTGACGTAATCAAAATACCATTCCGGGGTATTGCCTTGAGTGCCGGACAGGGCGGCTTCATGGATAAAATTTGAACTGTCATAATTATAGCCATCCAAATTTATATTCTGCAAAACATCAGTTGTGGTATGATCGTCAGACAATATTTGAGTCTTAAACCAATAGGAAAGGCGGTTTGCTGAACCGGAAAGTTCGGGCAGATACATGTTGAAATTGAATTTAGGGCAAGTCAGATCGGTACTGCAGTTCATAGCTACCGAAGATTTTCTTGATCCCTGATGGCCGGCAACAGTTGATTCAAGCGGATAATAAACGGTATTGGTATAACTAGTAGAATCTTCTTCGACGTAGCTATAACTTACCACCAACAAAGCCTTGGCATGGGCGATGGAATCAGAAGTGGTGGTCTGCTCAATCCGATAACCAACCTGTCCCTTCATTAATCCGCCACCGCTATAAGCCGCCAGTTGCGCCTCATTGGTAACGTCCAACAATAATCTGACAATATTGCTTTCGTTTTCTTCATAAGCCAAAACCGTATTATCATATACCGAGGCTGAGCTAGTGCCGGAAAAAGCGTTAGGAGTACAGGGCGCGGAGCAAGTATCAAAAGCGAGCCTGTAAGCCGTGTGATTTTGATTGGTGTCGATGTAGGCTTCAAATTGCGATTCAAACAGGATATAAGCGCTCCTAATCGTAGCGTTGGTTTCGCCTAACTTAAACTCAAAAGAAGGTAAAGTGTTGTTGGCGTTGGTTTGCAGGGATCCAGCCGAACTGCCAACGCTGGAGAAAGATCCGGCAAAAAATTGCACCGAACGGCCGCGATGAGCTTGGGCTGGTTGGGTAGTAAAAGTAATTTCAGTGGAGCTGGCCCGATTGCCATAATCATCATAAGCCCAAATATTGACAAAGTACTGGGTTTCCGGCAACAAACCGCTGAGCCTGGTTGTGCTGGCGCCATTATAATTCCGGTTGCTTAAATTGATGTCGGAGTGCTCAAAATCAGCCTCGCTTACGTTGGGAGTGCCTGATTTATAAAATATTTTATATTCTTTAAAATAAGAATCGGTGGAAGAAGCGCCGAAAGATAATACGGTGAAAATGTCTCCGACCGAAGAAGTGGCTAATTGCCCGGGCGAACTGGGAGCAAGCGTGTCAATAATCAAAGTCGTGGTGGCCGGAACCAGCTGATCTTCAAAGCCGTTATTGGCAGTCAAGCGCAGGCAGTGGCTTCCCTCGGTATTAGCCAGGTCGGTGCCGGCCAACCAGTCAAAGTTAACCGTATTAGAGCCGGAAGCGGTAATAATCCAGCCGGTGGAGGTGCCGACTTGATATGCTTGCGCGTTATCAATCCTCGGACTGCCAAAACTAGCTGAAATAGTTGTGGTCGCCTCGTCCAAGGAGGGATCTTGAGGATAAGTAAAATTGCAATTTGCGCCAAGCGCGTATTCCAATTTAGCCTTGACATTATTCTTGTCGTTGTCGTTTATTTGAATTGACAAGTCCACAATGCCGGAGCCGTCGGTTTTTTGAGCGGCGGAATTGAAAACTCCGGTCGGCCTGCCGGCCGGCTTCAAAACCGTGCTAAAAACAGACATGCTGACTTCATCGCCGTACTGGAAATTGCCGGAAACTCTTCTGGCTCGGATATTGATCGCGGCGCCGGTTGAAGTAGGGATATTGGACGCGCGCGCGACGATATTATGCAACAATTCATCGGTAGCGTCATAAGCGGTACGGCTGATCAGCACCCCTTGCTCCCAATCCCAACTGGCTGGCGCGACAGTTCCGTTTACCAGCAACTCGTCGTTACTGTCGGCCGTGGCGGAATTAACATCGTTGATAAAAGAAGAAAAAATCAACTGATCTGCCGTGCTGGAAGGCGTATAATTCCCGCCGGCATTAAGGTTTCCCAGTGCTGTCATGTTATTGGCGAGATTGACGTTGATATCGGCGTAAAGGGTTTTTTGATTTTCAAAAGCGTCCAGATTCAAGGCAAAAACCTTGCTTTTTCCGTGATCGTTGGTTGAACCGGTAGCCGGAGCGCCACTGTCTCTGACCCTGATGCCAAAAACGGTAGTGGAGGAAACGTCGGTGAAAGGCGCGTAGAGGACATGGGGATAGAGCTCATTAAACGCGCTGTCCGCACCTTCTTTGATATATTGCATGTAGGACGTTGAGCCATTATAGATTTCGCTCATGGCTCGAACAGAATTGTTATCCTGAACCAGCTCCTCCATGGCGAATACCAGCCAGTCTTTCTGGTTATCCGCGCTCGCGATCGTGGTGCTGGCGCCATATTGCATGGCGGTGGCGCTATGGCCAAAGTTGGCATTATAAACATTGTAGGCATAATCGGTGGTTTTTAAATCGCTTAAACTAATGGCAAAAATTTGGTTGTGCAAAGAGTAGGAGCGGCCGGAGTTGGTGCGATACCGCAAAATAACATTGGTAGTTGAGGCCGGCTGAGTGAAAACATCAAACCAAGAGATCTGATAAGCGTCAAAAGCGTCGCTTGAAGGAGCTTTAATTAAACCAGTGTACTGAGTGCTAGTACCATATACTATTTCAAAATTGGTAGTCACAGTATTTACAGAACCGGAGAAACCTCCGGTCACATAGATAAAATAAGTGGTGGAAGCGGTAAAAGAAGATGCCGGGGCAACTACCGCGTTGGTCCAGTTGGACGTATCGGTTGTGCCGGCATCAAGCGCGATTTGCTCGGCATAAACTAAGCCCACATTGGCATCAGCGGCGATTTGCCATTGGCGAGTTTCTCCGAAATCTCCGATTCTAGCGGGACCGAGCAGATAGAACTCGGGCGAAATATCGGGCGCGTCAAATCTATAAATCAATTCGTACTCCTGACCGGCCCGCCAATCAACTTCCCAAGAAATTTCTTGAGCCTCGGCATCAATTTGAAAAACCTTCATTTCCGGACTGTCCAGCGGCTTGAAAGAAGCCGGCAGGTATTCCTTGAAGTCGCCGATAAAATCCTGATTGGCCCTCACTTTGAAAGTCAGGCGATAATCAGACCAAGGAAAAATTCTGGTTGGCCCGATTCTTTCGATATCGAACGGTACTTGTTCGCGCGCTTCAAAGCTGTCAATCAATTGGTTGATTCCCTGGGCGGTGCTGGAAATTAGTTTAACTTGGTATGATCCGATCTGATCGGCCGTAAAATAGCCAAAATAGTCCGGAGAGTTGATGACATTATTCGGAGCGCATTCCGGGTTATAGTTGATTTCACCGTTGACGGTGCTTAAATTTACCACCTCGCCATTCGGCTTGGTTATCTCCATGTCCAAGCTGGCGGTACAAACAGTATGGCCGACATGGTCCAAGACACCTATTTGCAAATAGGCGGTTTCACCCGGCAAATAGATTGATTTGTTGGTATTGAAAGCCAACACTCCCCAAATAAATTGCTGGCTTTGCTTGATTATTTGTTCTCCGTCTTGCGCTGTCACTTCAATCGTGTGTTTGCCCGGTTTGATATCTCGGCTTGTTCTGGGCAAACTAACCACGAACTCGCCGTCATCAAGATACCTGATCTCGGGCGCTATCGGCCATTCCCTGCCCTGCGGATCAAAAATTTTTGCGCTCAAGTTAATGCCGGAATAATGATCCCAAAAAGGCTTGATAATATCTTCGACTAATTGGCCGAAAAAACCAAGCTTCTTTTGGTAAAGAAAATTAAATTCCGGAATTTCATTTATTTGAAAATTTGTCTGATGAGATATTAGATTAATCTTGGCATCCGGTTCGCTGGCGATGGACAAAACATCCTCTTGCCCTTGATAATTTAATTCAATCCACAATGAATCAAGATAAATCTGCAGACTGGAAGAGGCGGCAAGCTGGCCTAGTTCTTGCGGTTGATCATTAACATAACTTAATCTAATTTTAAGTCCGCCGATTTGTTCAACGGTCTCAAAAATCGGCAAGCCGAAAAGAAAATATCCGCCATTGGCGCTATTGGATATTTCGTCGCTCAAAACAATATTACCTAACTCGAGCCAATTTTCTCCGTTCTGCTGGTATTCAAGCATGATCTTGCCTGAGACCTCTTGGCTCATAGCCGCTAGAGACAACCTCAGTTGAGCGTTGGAAATCCGACTAACATCATATTCTGTCGGCAAATTAAAATTAGAAAAAATCAAGCTTTGACGAACGGTGGAAGTGGTTAAATCATCTTCGGAAGATGTTGATGTTAATTTATCAATTTGACTATCCTGGGCGCTGACTGAAACAGCCGATGTAAATAAAGCGAATATACGTTCGGCTTGTCTCCTTATATTAACTAACTTCCTTAGAACGATGCCAAGCGGTTCAACGGAGCCTTCTGTCTCAATCATCTGAGATAGGCTTTCATTCACAGTTGGTTCCGGCTGAGGAACTTCCGGCAAAGAATTTTGTTTTTTTATTATTTCATTAAAATTTGGATCGGATAGCGATGGCAAATTATTGGACGGAGTGTTTATTTCGGGACTGATTACTGCTGGCGGCTCATTTGACGGGAATATAAAAGGCGCAGTCGTGGCCGTTTGGACCGGTACTGCGCCGATAATAAAATGGGCTGAATTGAAAGCGTTAAATTCTTTCAATTCGGCCTGAGTTGATAAATCTTGGTTTAAAGATAGATGACGGCTAAGCCAAGCCGGCAAAAATTCAGATTCCTCAACAGAAACTTCCGAAGGATAGATATTAACTTGGGAGCTATAAGCGCTGGCAAAAAATCTATAGCCGAAAGTGAAAGCGCTGATTAAGATTGAAATAAATAATATAAAAATCAATCTTAAATACTGAATATTAAAGTATTTTTTTAATACTGCTAGCATGGGGATATTTATGTTTTCTTTTATTTTTTCTTTTCTGCTATACGCAAAAATAGCACAAACAAAATATTATCTATTTTTAGCCAAAAAATAACAAAAGAACTCCTGCTATCTTTAGCTAAATATTATTAAATATTAGTTGTGTATAATTATTAAAATGTATTTATATTATACCATTTTTTACCAACAAAAAACAAATTGAAATTTTCCTAAATTTAATTTGAAGCGCAATTTCCTTTTAAACAAAAAACATCTTGCTAATGGGTTAAAATAGTTAGACCTAACCAACTAATTATTAACCCTAACAAAATGTCTTGCTATCAGCTTGCCCTAAAACAGAGATTTCGAATAGAATCTCTTCTGGAAATAAATTGGCCAAAAAGACATTGCCAACCATATCGGAGTGGGTCCAACAACAATCAACCGGGAACTTTCCAGAAACGGAGGCGCCAAATACGATGCCCGAAAGGCTCACGCCAAAGACAACCAAAGAAGAAGGCGTGGCAAGAATAAATCAAAAAAGTTATTACATGACGAATTTGTTTTCAAATAGGCACTGTCGCCAATTGCTAAAATTAGCACAGATTTTTTAGGCATTTTTAACAACTAAAAGGCTAATTTTAGTGGATATTTTCAAATTTTGCTCCGAGTTTGGCGACAGTGCCTTTTTATCCATTTCCATTAAATTTTCCAGATGATTGGTATCGGCGACTTTAGCCG
>CAYUHZ010000005.1:0-35737 GCA_964444625.1 uncultured Gammaproteobacteria bacterium
AATCGCTTCGCGATTTTCGCGGAAATTGAGTTGAGTTTTCGGACGGTCTGAAAAACAACATCTGGATTTTCATTTCTCTCCTCCTTTCGGTTACCACGGACAATCCGTGGATATGGTGTGATGGATGATTTCTTCTGCGCCCCAGATCAGGGCATGATTTCCCCAGAACTCCCGCGCTAGCCTTTCCGCCTCTTGCGGATTTGGCTGTTGCGAAAAATTCCGAACGTCCCACGGCTCTGGCTGTGGCCGTTTCCCCACGAAAGCGGTGATCAGAACGTACTGATCAAAATCACCAGCTTTGAGGATCACAACCAAGGTGCTACACGGCTCGGGCATACGATCCATGACGAACCGCGAATACCCAAATCGCTTTGGCCTCTTTGCATAAATTATCCGGTCGCCAGGCCGAGTTGCAACACAGACGATTTCTCCAATGACTTGGCCGAAATCGACCTCCTCAATGAAGAATTCCCTCCCGGCCGATTCAATCCTACCGAGCGCCTCCGAGAGAAAACGCCCGACTCCATTTTTACCGCTGAGGTGAGAATTGTGGCGGTCAACCACAACCTCACCAGACTTCAGACGCCACATAATCCACCTCCTCAGGTTATTTTTTTCTGCCTCCGCCAAGGATCATCCTGATCCCAGCAAAGACAATGATTAACGTCAGACACGGTCCGATTAACGGCTGTAACGCCGTGATGACCGCGGTGATTGCCTGATTAAGCGCCCGCTCAAAAAGAGTAGGGCTGATCAAACAAATCACAAACCCAACCCCCACCAAAGTCCCAAGGAACCTCTGCGGGGAACCAAGAAAAAAATTAATCCATCTGTTCATTCCGTTCCTCCCTTGCCCTGTCTAAGACTGAGCAGTATCAAGAAGTTATATGATTTTACTAACTTTTTTTTGTATTCAATTGTAAAGAACTTCCATTACTATTCTGCTTTTAAGTCACCAGAATAGCTAGGACATTTCTGCCCCCGCACTAATTTTCTGTTTTTAAACGTAATACCTAATCTTATTAGATCAATACTGGATAATCTCGAAAAATTAGTGCGGGGCAGTCTCTCCCAGCTAATTCCCACCTGAAATGCGGGATATAAATTTTTGTGTTTATCACATATATGCAAAATTAATTATTTCTCTCTCCTCTGAATCCACTAATTTATAATGAATTCGGAGAAGAGGCTTTCAAAAATCGAAAGCCCTTCAAAAAAACCCTAAAACCCTTGCCCCGCACTTTTGAAAATAGTGCGTGGGCTTAATCTGGATTGACCTCCATCCTGATCAGTAAGGAGCGTTCTGTTATGGCCAAACGCACAAAGCCTTGCTAGTTTATTTACAGGTCATAGCGGACCTGCCCTACTTGCCGTAACCCGGCCGGTGTCTCCCGCAAACTGATGCGGCAATCCGGCACGGTAATGATCCGGCTTTCGGGGGGAGCGGGCGGGACTGGCGGAGCCGGAGCCGGGCAATGGTTATTCACCACTACCTGAACTTCGACTCTCCGTCGGCCGAGGCCCAAAAGGCCAAGAAGGCCGAGCAGTCCCAGTGCCCAGGGGTTCATAACTAGCCATCCCCAAGCATCCGCCAAAATACGGCGGACTCGCTCCCACCAGCTGGGCGCGGGCGGATTGGGTTTGACAACCTCAAGCTTCGAGGTGTCAATCCTGTCCGTTCCCCACCCGTCGGGCAGGTTCAAAACCTGGCCTGGTTTGATCCAGACCACGATCTTGTCTCCAACCCGTTCCGGCGCTGGCAAACCGGGATTGGCGGCGAAGAGAACCCGCCACTGGTCACCGCCATGACCCGTGGCTTCCGTAATTCCCCAGAGCGAGTCGCCCTTGAGGACACGGACCGTAGCCGCCGAAGCAACTACGGGGATAAAACACACAAACAGAACGATTGCAAATATCTTCTTCATCTCTTCCTCCTTTTGCCCTGCATTATATGCTGGGCTTGTAGTGTTTTGGGTTTTAACTTCTACTGCCGATTAAACCATCCAAATTATAAATAGCTTAACCGGCAATAGAATTTTATGATGTAATGTGCGTCCTTATCTCTAAGGAAATTTATGAACATAAAGCGGGTTTTGAATGCCTTATGTTCATCCTATCTCCTTGTTATCCGTTTTGCTTCCCGCACCGCAAAATGCGAGATTGCTTTTGAATAACGAGACGGTTGATGGAATTGCTTTTTAGCGAGCCACCCCTTCCGTTAAGAAAAGATAAGCTACAACCTACTGGGCAATTAATTCAAGCTATCGGTATGTTGCGACTTGCTTGATTTTAAGATCTACTATTATTTAGTCGATCTTGTTAATTCCATCCAACATACTAGGAGCGTTAGCAATCTTAGGAAATGAACTCTCTCCTCCCGCACTAATTTTTGCTATAATATATGCATGTACTACGTATATATTATTCAAAATGAATTAGGCAAACTTTATTATGGATTCACCGGTGATCTTAAGCGGCGGTTTCAAGAACATAACTCCCCGAATAACCATTATACTGATGGACATAATTGGAAGCTTATTTACTATGAAGCCTTTTTAGATAAACGCGACGCTATGGCTCGTGAAAAAAAGTTGAAGAGCTATGGCCAATCGCTTAATCATCTAAAAAATCGTTTGCGCTATTCACTTAGCAAAAATTAGTGCGGGAACTTATGTCAGTCCATCTTATCTCCCAAAACAGCTAATACGCTCAAGTGCGGAATCTTATATCCCTCATCCGCTTGGGTAGTGGGCAGTCGGCCATGATTACATATCCGCCGCCCGATTTTGAAAAGAACGATTAAGTTATAAAGAACAAATTTTTTCACTCATCCAACCAAGCATGGCTGTAAGATAAGTGAAGAATGATGAAGAGGAATTTTGTCGCTTATTTGAAAGAGCAATTTTTATGAATTCAATGTTTCTCTTTTTAAGTTGTTGTTTTCGCTTATAACCTTTCTTTCGGTATCAGCCGGAAAGCAAGTTATAAACTTTATGAAGTTTTTTCTCTCTCCTCTTTATTATTCTAGCTTGCCCAGCACTAATTTCCGTTTTAAAAGAGCAGTGCCTTTATTCACAGGAAATTGTTTTTACGAAGTAAAATTAGTGCTGGGTGAATAATGTGCTTAGCCTTTAGTTCTTTTACTAGAGACTGGGCTCATCCGAATTCTTGGTGATTCAGAGGATTGCCACTCGCTAGTGCTAGTTGTTTGTAATCTCCGGTCCTTTCCTTTTTGGTTGAGCAGTTTCGCGAGACTCTCTCCAGAGTTTTCTTCCCGCGAACCCTGCTACTCTAACTGCCGAGACAGGACTTTAGAAGATTTATTTGATGCTTTTATTGGAAGGCGCGATGTGTCTTTTTTTATAGCTTTTTTAGCTTGACATTACATTGTATCATACTTTAATTTATTTGTCAATACCTTTTATCTATTCAAATGTCAAACTATACTATATTATGCTAATTTTAAACAAAATAAATTAGATTTAATTACCTATTTTATAGATTTTTTATGTTATCTTATAGCTTTTAATTATTATATTATTTATAGTTTTATTCACTTGACTTATTCTGTGAATTTGCTATAATTAATAGTAGATAAATAACAAATAACCACAATTATATGTATAATGACCTTTTTGCCCAGTCTGGGCTAAGTAAAAACGAGGCGGTTATATATGAATACCTGTTAAAAAACGGCGAATCTCCGGCCTTGGATATAACAAAAAACACTCCCCTGAAAAAAGGAGTGGTATATGTAGCCCTGAATGAGCTAACCAGCAAAGGGCTAGTTACGGAAAAATTACTTCCGCCTAAGAACCCGAATGTTCGCAATAAGAAAAAAATTGCCTATTTCAGTCCCGAGCATCCGGAAAAGTTAAGGGAATATTTAAGCTCCCAGGAAGTGAACATAAAAAAGGCGCAAAAAAACCTTGAAGCCAACATTAATGACATTGTGTCAAGTTTCAACTTAGTATCCGGCCGGCCGGGAATGAGATTCTTTGAAGGCATTGAAGGCGTTAAAAAAGTCCTTGAAGACTCCCTGACTTCAAAAACCACCATCAGAACCTATGCCGATGTTGAAGCGATAGTAAAGTATATTGATAAAATCAATCAAGAGTACGTTGCAAAAAGAGATAAATTAGGCATAAAAAAACGAGCCATTATCATTGACTCGCCTTTTGGCCGAAACTATTTGAAAGAATATCACACAAGAACTACTTATATAAAATTCATCGATCACAAATTATTCCCTTTTGAATCAGTCATGCAGATCTATGACGGCAAAGTTTCTTATATTACCCTGTCCGAAAAAAGCATGATCGGCGTAATTATCCAGGACCCGTCAATTTATCAGATGCATAAATCCATATTTGAACATACCTGGTCAACTTCTATTCCCTTTGATCAATTGCCACCTCTTTCAAAAGCGCAATAAACTTCTTTTCCGCCTTTATCAAAGAAGTATCTCGTCATTATATATCCCTCTTTATTAACTAGCCTTTCCGAAGACTCAAACAATTCGTTTGAGTCTTTTTCAAATTTAAGCACCATCCTCGTCGATCCTTGGCGGTAAACATTACCTCTGAATCTTCGCTCATATTCCAGCATCAATTCATCATTGCTCATATTGCGATAGTTGAATTCCTTGTTTTGCGGTTTTCTTTCAATGGTAAAAATTGTTTCGCCCGTGCCTCCATAATTCGGCACCACACTATAAACTACAAAGCCGGCTTTCTCAACATAATAAGAACCGATAGCAGTTTCCGGATCGCAGTCCGCTTCAATGTCGTTCTGCGATGCTTCCCTGTCCAGGCTGGCTTGCATCAAAGCTGTGCCAATGGCGGAACCAGCGAGCGACGGCTCAACATTGAATGAGCCGAAATATTTCCGATTGCCATCCATCTGGTCAAAGCGGTTAAACGCCAGGACGTGCCCTTCTTTCTTGAATGAATAAACCAAGGTTTGATCACCGGCCGTTCTGAGCTTATCAATAAACCCCTCCACAATTTTCTTCTGCAATTTCGGCTTATGAATATAATTCTTGCGATAGATATCGATCATCTCCAAAATTTCCTGCGCCTTTTGCCTCTCTTCCTGGCTAGCCTCAAGCGCGTATCGCGATACCGCTCCGCGGATATTCGCGCCCGGTATAAAAGGATTTTTATCGTCCGTTTCTTTTTTGCTTATCTCATCCACCAAAGACATAATCTTGCCATCGCCGGTAATACGCCCAATTGAATCGACTTCAAAAGTTACACCCTCCAAATCTTCGAAACTTAATCCACTCTTGTCAACTGATTTCCAAACGCTGGCAGTCAAAACCAACTCGGCCTTATATCCCTCAAGCTCGTTCAAAAGCTCCACTTTGCTTATTTCTTTGCCTTCCTTAATCATCCGGACATAATCAAGCAACAATTCATTCGCTTTATTTAGTATCATCCTCGACACTTTGCCAACCTCTTCGTCCTTAACTTCTTTTTGATTCCTGAACATTTCCCTAAGCTCGTCTTTGGTGATTGCCGTCTGATCAACCAAGCTGGCATAAACTTCAAATAATTTGTTGACTAACTTGGAGTCATCTTTTAAACTTTCTCCGATTAAGATAATATCATCGCCAGTAAACTGGCCTGATTCCAAAGACAAAAATGCTTTTACTCTATGTTTTCGACTTAACTCATTATCGCCCTCATTTAAAAAGCCTTTCACTCTCTCAACTTCTTCTATTGTTTTTGTGGACAAAAAATTAACAAATTGCACCTGTTCTCTAACCGAATAATCTTCAAGCTTTATTCCAAAATCTTTTTCCATCCTTTCTCTGATTGGCAGTTCAATCAAAGTTTTATAGGTAAGCAAAAGTTTGTCATATTCCTCTTCGCTCATGTCCTCTTTTTTAAATCCCTCTTTTTCTAATATTTCGGCGATACTCAATCTTTCAGGAGTATTCTTGGTTTCCTTTATTCTTTGCGACAAACCGCCAATCCGCTGGTTAAGCCAAGTAGACATCTCCTGAAAATTTGGATAATGCGTAAAGGGCATTAATAACTCCCTATCAGATGTGGCGAGATAATCATCGAAGGTTCCGAACTCTTTTAGTTTTTCAGGAACTCTGACATCAAACTTTTCTTCAAATTCTCTCGTCAAATCCTCTGGCAAATCTTTTCTGAGATACAAATAATAACAGATCGTATGATGAGCAGTCGGATGAACCCTATTCGGATGTTGCATGTTAAATGAATTAAAAAAATCCAAGAGTTCAATATCTTCTGAAGCAAAACCAAAATACTTTTCTTTGGCCGCGTCTTTTCTTCGATGCAATTCTGTGTTCAGTTCGCCTCTCAAAAAGCCAACCTTTTCGGCTTGAGAACTGCTCAAATCCTCAAGTAATCGTTCCTTATATCTTTCTAGCTCACCATCAAATTCCGTCTTAGATGCAAAATTTCGGTCTAATTCTTTTGGAATCTCCAACCCTAACCTACTGTCAATTCTTTCCTTTATTTTTTTCGGCAATTTGCCTCTGATTTGAAGATAATATAAAAATTGCTCACTATCACCGCTGACCTCCGCCTTATCAAATTTATTCACAAAAAATTCTAACGTACCCTCAGGTATCTCGCCATTCTTTTCTCTTTCTTCCTGCGCCTGCTTCTCCGACTCCGCATCGAGCTGAAAAAAAGAATCAACCTGCCCTCCGGAAGTATATATCGCGCCATACTTATTATTAACACGAGTATAGCAGGACTCACGTGTTATCTTATCTTTGTAATATTCGTTCTCGGCTGACGATGGAATTATGTTATAACTTTTTCTCAAATCATCATCTTCGTGCCGATCCTTCATTTGCTCACGTTCGTTCCAATAATAATAGCTGTCAGCGACATATCCGTATCTTTCAAAAATATCTTCTATTTCCTCATCCATTAAAATGGATTCATCCGTCGGGTCAATATCCATAATTTCATAAGGATCGCTTTCTCCCAATACCGGCGCAATAGTGTCATAAAAATGTTCCGGCCTCATGATATTTCTCCAATCGCCTTTTAAAAATAACCTTTTCTCTTTAACCGTGTAATCTTCCAACGGCCTTCTTAATACCTGGGCAGCCTTAGTTTTAATAAAATAATTATTCGCTCCTTCTCTAACCTCTTCAAGCAATTTAAACGCCTCATCGCCCGAATCTTCAAATCCGGTCTGATCGCCCAAATGACGCAAATGATTTAAAATTGTAATCACTTTTAAAGCCTTTCCAATATTCTTTTTATTTTTTTCCAAATTACCTTCTAATTGTCTGATAAATCCGGGGCCATACAATCCCATATGGCCGATAGCCTCGCTGACCGTATGGCCACTGACTTTACCCGGGTTATTTAAAATAGCAGATAAAAAATCAAGCCTGACATCGCTGTCAATCATCTGAATATTTTGGCACCATCCCCTCACTTCCGCTTGCAATGGCTCAGGCACTTTTCCTCCCCGATCAATTCTTTTGGCTAAATATTTTGCTACTAAATCGCTGATTGTCGTTTGCTCTTTTCCTTTCTTATTACTGGTCGTGAACATCTCCCAAAAATAATGTTCATGATAATCATTAAAGCCTCCCTCTGGCATTTTTTCAGGCTCAAACTGTTCAAAAAACTCTATTATTTCATCCACTTGCTCTTGCGACCAAGCTCTATCAGCATTAAACAAATATTCTCCTACATGCTCCTCTCTTTCTTCACCGCCCTCTTTTGAGTAAACCGCACCGTTCATCTTAATAACAACCAATCTTTTCATCATCTGATCAAAATCTTCTTTGGTTTTTTGGCTGGCCTTAAAATCCTCGAGAATTTGAGCAATATGAGAATTAATAGCAGATTTCTGTTTACTCTTTTGAGCAATGCCTATAATTTTTTCTATGCTTTCCTCATCTCTTCGAAAAACCATCTCAAAACTTTCCCTCTTGCTCTGGCTATCGGGAGTTTTGGTATTTGTCATAGTTGGTTCTTTTATCATAAAATTTTAAGTTTAAAAATTGTATTTTTGCTCGCGTTTTTGAAAAGCTTCCGGTCCGCCTTCGAGCACATCCCAGCAATGCTGGCGAATCCCCTTTGAATACAAAACCGTAGCGTCAGCCTTATTCTCGAAAGAATTCTCCAACGAACCTTCGATATAGCAAATATTACAGACTTGTTCCTGTTTATCTTTATCAAAATTAGCTACAATGACTTGTTCGGAATCAGTATTCACAACCAGGTTCGCATTATGGGAGGCGATAATAATCTGCCGATTGAGTTTAGCTTTTTTAAAATATTTCATTAGAGTATTATATATTGATCTGTTATCCAGATTTTCTTCCGGCTGATCAATCAAAATCGGCTTATAATCATTGTCCAATTCCAAATAAAGAATAAGCAAAGCAACCCCTTTCAATCCGGGGGTTAATTTATCAAGTGCTTTTTTATCGAATTCGATTGAGTAAGTTAGATAAAAATATTCAAAACTAAATAGCCAGTCAAAAAAATTTTCTATTTTAAAACTTGGGCTGATCTGCTTAATAATCTCGACTTCCCTGCAATCTTCATTGCTACTGAAAAGTCCGAGAAGATTCACAAGATAATTTTCGACTATTTTTTCTTCTTTTTCCTGAAGTGCTTTTTTGTCGTCAATCAACCTAATTTCGGAATCAAGATCAAACGCTTTTACCTGCTTAAAGAGTTTTTCTAATTCTTCCTTTAATAAAGTTTGATCGGCGCCATAAAAAGTTCCCTTCTGCCTATGATCAATTATCTTATCTCCGAAATCAGCCATCCTTGAAAAATCGAAATTAAGCTCAACATTAAACCGAAACAGCTTGCTTTCGTCTTCTTTTTTCTCTTCCAACATTTCTTCCAAAGGCTTGTATATTTCTTTTAAAATTCTTCTTTCTTCGATTAAAGTTATAAAAAACTGCTTGAATAATTCTTGTTGTGTTTTTCTGAGTTGGGGCAATTCCAATTTAACTTCTGATATTTTTTTATTCTTTTCATTCAGAACCTCGATGCTCGTGTCCAGTTTCTTTTTATAATCTGTAAGCTCGATTAACTTTTTTTGCAAAGTCTGCTCAATATTCAATTTTTTGATAATTTCTGATATTTGATTTTGAATTTCTGATAAAGTTTTATTTTTTTCTTTAATCGTTTTCGGGCTTTAACTCTACCGTTAATATATCGGTGATACCCAATCTTTTTGCCGTCTCATTGATGCTACTTGTTGAATCGGCTATGCCTGATTTGAAATTTTTATACTCATCCAATAATTCATCGAGCAACCTGACTTCTTCGCCGGCCAAACCGACTTCCTTTTCCATTTTCAGTTTTTGTTCATTCAAGGATTGATGTTCGTCAAATAATTTTTTCTTATCGGTTTCCTTTCCAGCTATAACTTTTTCAATATTGTCGATTTCTTTCTTAATATTCTTTTGCTCTTCATTTTTTTCAGATAAATCTTTTGCAATCTTTTCTTCTTCGATTATCAACGCAGATGAATCCCCTATTTGTTGGTTTACTTTCGTGAGCTTAGTTTTTTCCTGAAGTCTTTCGTGCTTTACTAGATTAATCTTGGAATTCTTAACTCCAGAAAAATCCGAATAAATCGACTTTTCATCTTCTCCGATTTTCTGATAAACCACATTTTCAATCTGCCTTTGCAACTCCTCAATTTTTTCGTTAGAACATAGAGTTGTTACAAAGCCTTGGGATAAATATATTACTTTCTGGACAATATCTTTTTTGTCTATCTTGCCGATTTCTGAAATTTTAAGATAATCATAGTCATCGTTGATCCAATTTAGCTTTATTTCAAGGTTCGGAAAATTATCTTTTGCTTTAATCAAGAAAGAATTTTCATTGCTTTCGATCTCGCCCCAATTCTTATTGGCTGTCAATACAATCAAATCTAAAATAGCCGTTTTGCCCGTTCCTCTCCCGCCTATAACGCTAACCAGATCAGAATTCAACTCGTAAACTCTTTCTTCAATCCAACCATTTGAATTTTTAATTTCTATGCTTTTAATGATCTTGCTGGAATCGATCTTGCTGGGCGGATTCTCTCCTTGGTATACTCTCATTTCCGGCTCATAGATTACCTGCTTCAATCCTTCAAATGTCGGGTCAGCCTTGATCCAACAATACTTGTTAATTGGCTCTGATTTTTCATTCTTTAATTTCCCAAACGGATAATCGCATTTATGGGCATCGCTGCCTTTTATGCAGGGGTACTTCTTGCCGTTTAGCCATTCTTTGATTTTAACTTCCGGATGCTTATCATTTTTCCACTGGAAAAAATTAATTGTTTTCAAATTTGACGATCCAATCAGATTTGCTTTTTTGATTAATCCTGATTTGAAATAGCCATCATTATTCGGATCGATCTGATCCGCCCCGCCGTATTCATCATACGGCAACCAGACCAAAAAATGTTTTCTCAGGAAATCATCGTTTTTTAAAGACTTTACTGTGTCAAAAAAATCTACTGAAATTTTATTCTCTCGCTTTTTGTCATCGCTAATATTTCCTATTTTGTCAGTGTTCCCGCCCTCAACGTGGCATTCCAAGGACTTGAGCCAAGTATCAATCCTCCCCAGCAATTCTGGATTATTATCAAAAATAATGTGAAAATTTATTTTAACTCCGTTTTTTAATCTCTCATCCCTCTTACTGATCAAATTATTATTCATTCTGAATTCAACAACCGGAAAAATATATTTGCCCTCAACGCCTCCCTTATTTAAGATTTCCTGATATCCCTGGATTGAATAATAATCATTAATTCCAATAACGTCTGCAACGGACGCTTTCAGGTTTTTTATAAAATCATCATAATCTCCGCCAAACGAAAAAGGACTATGGACGTGCAGATCCCACTTTCTCCATTCCGATCCTCGATTAAAAGGATATCTTTTTAATCTTTCCTCACACATAAATAATAATTCAGATTATGCGTATTAATGCTTATTTTCTGGGTAGTTTTAGTCTAAATCATCGCTAAAACCAAATAATAAGGTATATAATACAAGACTTGCCCATTGACCTCTTTCTTGGCCAACTCACTTCTTGTGACTACCACTCCAAAACTGATTTTTTTCTTTCTCATGAAATCCGTGGTCGGCAACAAATTCTTGGGATTAATATTATTGGAAAATTTAACCTCAATCGGCAATTGCTTCTCGCCGGTATTAATTAAAAAGTCTATTTCCTTTTCGCCCTGTCGCCAAAAACTCAAAGCCTCGTTCATGGCGCTGCCTTTATATTTTTGCGCCAGAACATTGTAAGCCAAATTCTCAATTATCTTGCCAAAGGCCTGTGGCACTTCATCGATATGGCTTTCTTTATAATGATTTAACGCGCAGGTAAAATTTACGCACGGCGTATAAAGTTTTTTCAATATCCGGCCGCGCTTAATCGGGCTTTTATGGTATTTATAAAGGATTTCAAAAATATAACTGTCTTTCAGATACTCAAGGTATCTGTCCAAGGTTAAGCGCGACAAAGCAATCTCTCGGCCGATATTGGTCTGCTCAAAAATAGAACTGATATTATTTAAAACGTGCTTGGTTATTAATTTAAATTCGTCAGTTTTTTCGATGCTGAATGTTCGGATACAATCTTCGACAACTTTGCCGATTACCGATTCCACAATATATTCATGTCTGGCTTCCGGCGTCGGCAATTGCCTCGTTTCTGGGAATTGTCCGCTTACCACATATTCTCGGCTCAATTTCAAAATTTCAGAGCCATGAAAAGCGTGGTAAGTGCTCAAATCACCGAAAACATCCGGCAATTTAGTCAAATCAAATGGTTCAACCATCTTCACATTATCACTGCTGATTCTCGTAAACTCTCTGAAAGAAAGTGGCGGCAAATAATAATCAAAAACTCTGCCAGCTAAACTCTCTCGATATTTGCCTTTGAGTAAAATACCCTGCGATCCAGTCACGATAAATTTTATTTTCTTGCCTGACAAATCATAATATCGCTTTAAAATTGATTGCCAGTCTTCAATATACTGGACTTCGTCCAACAAAACATAAACTCGCTCATCCAAAGACAAACTTGGCTTATTAACCACCTCTTTAAAATAAACAGATAAAACCTCGTCTAAAAATTCTGCTTTTTGTATCTGGGTGGAATAATCAAAAAGATAATAAAAAATATTTGTCGGTTTTATTTCTTGTTCAAGCAATTTTCCGATCAACTGCTTTAGAATGGTGCTTTTGCCGACCCGTCTCAAACCGACAATATTCAACATAAGCGTATGGTTTAGATTCTCCTCAATTTTGGAAAACAAATCACGCTTTGGCCAATTGATCTCGTCCGTTTGGTATGATGATTTTTCCCACCATTCATTTTTTAAACTTAATTCTTGCCTAGTAATCATATTAATATGTTGTTTATAGTAAACATAAATCTTTAATTTAAGTATACTATACATCCTGTATCCCGTCAAGTCGTTGTTTTATGCTAAAATAAAAGGAAAAAATCACGCATTAATTGATTTTTTCCTCTATGTTTGACGCTAACACGCCTTTTAGGCGACCAAAAAGCTTTTATTCAACCTTCAACAGCAACGAAAGATTGTCCTTAACTTTCTGACTCTTCCCACTCAAGCTCCGCTGCCCAATCTGTTCGAGTGGCCATCGACTCTTGAAATCTTAAATCGTAAAAACCATGCTCGGCTTGTTGTTGATTATAAATGCCCACTCAACCCTGACTTTTTTTCTCCTGATTCCCACGGCCCGGGTTTGGTGCAATCATGTGGTTCGCCGAGAACTTTTTTCAATTCTTCAAAACTGGCATGAATCGTGCCGATTCTGCTTGAGTTATAAGTTTGTTTTCTTGTTGCTGGCTTGAGTTTTAATTTTGCTGTGAGTTTCACATCATCTTTTTCCGAATAAATGCTGGAATACCTAGCTCTTCGTCTTCTTCGCTGATTGGCGCAATCGTACTTTTCTTTTGAGCCGGCTCGGCTTGCGCCGCCTTCAAAGGAGAAGACTTGCTGCGCCTTCTTTCTTTGTGATCACCGTCTTCTTCCGAAACAAATACTGTGGGCGTATAAACGCGTTCGCTTACAATGTTTTCCCTAGGACCAACGTCGCGGCCGTTAAAACCAGTAGCCACTACCGTCACCTTGATCTCGTCTTTCATTTTTTCATCTATCACGGCGCCGAAAATAATCTTGGCCTCTTCATCAGCCGAAGAGGTAATCACCTTTGCCGCTTCGTTGACTTCATGCATCGTCAGATTATTGCCGCCGACGATGGTGAAAAGAATGCCGCGAGCTCCTTCAATTGACATTTCCAGCAAAGGAGAACTGATTGCTGCTTTTGCGGCTTCTATCGCTTTGTTTTCCCCTGAAGCTTGGCCAATGCCCATCAAAGCGCTACCGGCGTTGGACATTACCGCCTTGACGTCGGCAAAGTCAACGTTAATTATGCCCGGAACTGTAATCAGTTCGGATATGCCCTGAACGCCTTGGCGCAATATTTCATCAACTACCATAAAAGCGTCAAGCAATGAAGTTTTTTTGTCAATCACCTGCAATAATTTATCGTTAGGGATGGTGATAATTGTATCAACTTTGTCAGCCAATTCCGACAAGCCGCGTTCGGCGATATTCTTTCTTTGGACGCCTTCAAAAACAAAAGGCTTGGTAACGACCGCTACGGTAAGGGCTCCCAGGTCCCTGGCGATCTCAGCCACTACCGGCGCCGCGCCCGTACCTGTGCCGCCTCCCAAACCGCAGGTTACAAAAACCATATCAGCGTCTTTTAGCATATCTCTCAATTCGTTCTGCCCTTCTTCGGCAGATTGTCTGCCCAATTCCGGATTCATGCCCGCACCAAGTCCTCGGGTGATGGTTTTGCCAATATGTAATTTTTTGGCTGCTTTGTTATAATGCAATGCTTGCACGTCGGTATTAACCGCAATAAATTCTACCCCCTTGATGCCACAATCAATCATGCGGTTAATTGCGCTGCCGCCCGAACCGCCTACTCCGATTACTTTTATTTTGGCAAAGGTTTCTGCCGCTGGCTTTACTTCAGCCATATGGTATTCAAATTATGAATTAATATACTTTTAATATAGCCTAATCTTATAATTTTATCAAGTGTTTAAATGAACTACCTCGGGGCAAGCCCACGAGGTATCCCAAGGAAAATTTTTTTATTTGAGAAACCAATGGTTTCTCAAACTCTTCCTTGCAAGGAAACCTCAAGTCAAGCCTATGAGGAATAAATGATTTATATCCCAGTTAAAACAAAGCTGTACAAATTATTTGCACAGCTTATGGCACCAAAGTTTTAAATAATTTCTTAATTTTATCGATGGTTTGCGCTACCGCCTCTCCGCCGCCGGACCAAGAAGTTGACTTAGCTGTTGTCATTTTGTTGCCCCAGGCAACCAAGCCCAAAGCGGTAAGAAAATTAAGATCGTTAACTTTGTCAATTGCGGTAAAAATGTTTCTGTTGCTGCCCAAGCAAGCCGGCAACCTCAGCCTCTTCTTAGCCACCTCGGTAATTCCATCGAGCTTTGCCCCGCCGCCAATCAGAAAGACACCAGCCGGCAACATGCCGGAACGATCGATTTTTTTTAATTCATTGTCAATTTTTTCAAATATCTCTTCCACTCTTGCTTCAATAATTTCCGCCACGTATTTTCTGGATATCACCATTTCCTCTTCCTCCACTCCTTCTTCGGCGGCCAAATCCTTTACGTCAACCTCGTCTTTCTTGCCATATTGCTCCGGTTTGGCGTTGCCATATTCCAGCTTTATCCTTTCAGCCAAATTAATCGGACAACGCAGGCCGATGGCTAAATCAGAGGTAATGTGTTCCGAGCCGATTGGCAAAATTGCGGTATGCAATAGTTCGCCCTCCTCAAACACTGCTAAGCTGGTAGTTGACAGGCCGATATTGATTAAAGCGGCGCCTAATTCCTTTTGTTTGGATCCAATTACCGCTTCGGCGGCCGACAAGGGCGATAGAACCAAATCGTTAATCTCCAAACCGGTGCGGTACACTGCCTTGGTTAGATTTTTAATCAGGCTGGAAAGCCCTTGAATAACCAAGGTTTCAACTTCAAGCCTGACTCCGGTCATGCCTAGGGGGTCTTTGATGTCTTCTTGGTTATCAACGGTAAATTTGACAGGAATAACATGCAAAATTTCATAGTTAGGCGGAACAGACAATGCTTGCGCCGCTTCAATAGCGCGAGCCACATCTTCTTCGCCGATTTCATTATTGCTTCGGCTCACCGCTACCACGCCCCGACTTTTTTCAGATTTAATATTTGGGCCATTGATGCCAACCCAGACATTGCTAATCGGAACTCCCACCAAACGTTCTGCCCTTTCCAAACAAGCAGAAACAGAAGAAGTCGCGTCCTCAATGCTATTAACCACCCCGCGATTTATGCCTAATGCCGGGGCGCTTACCGCTCCGATAATTTGCAATTGTTCACCAGTTTCATTGGTTACTTGTTGGCCAACAACCACTCTAACCTCAGTTGAGCCGATATCCAAGCCGGCGATAATATTTCCCTTCATATTTTATGACAATTAAGATTTTCTCTTGCTGTACAAATTATTTGTTCAGCTATTTGTTAGGTTTTATTTTCCGCTTTTTGTATTATTATTATACAAAAAAAAACAAAAAATTACAAATGTTAAATATTTAAACTATAAAGTAATATTAACTTTATTTTGTTTTTAATAATTCATAAAGCAAAGGCAGAAATACTGCGCAGCCAATGATAATAGCGTTCAAGGCGGCAAGCAAAGAAGCCGCCGCCATAATGTCTTTTATTTCCCTGGCATAATTATGTATTCTTGGTTTTAATACATCAATTGATCGCTCAAAAGCGCTGTTTATCAATTCAACCAACAATACCAAACTAATGGAAAAAATCAACAAACAAAAATTTACCAAGTTAATCTTCAGAAAAAACGCCAAACCAATTACTAATACGGCCGCAAACAGCTGAACTTGTAAATTCCGTTCTTGGCGCACTGCCAATATCAAGCCGCGAATTGCGTGAGAAAAGCTTCTGATTAATTGTATTCGGTTGATCATGATGCTATCAAAGATTATTTGCTTTGGGGGCATTTTTTGCCATAAATTTTTCGCCCAGCGCTATCATCTGACGCCTTTTCCTGTCGTTAGTGTCGTCATATCCGAGCAAATGAAGCAATCCGTGTATCAGGATAAAAATCAGCTCTTGACAGACTCCTCGTTGGTAAATCTTTGCCTGTCTTTTGATTTGAGCGTAATCGATAATAATTTCTCCGAAAAAATCTTCTTCTCCGGCAAAAGAAAGCACGTCAGTTGTTTGGTCTTGACCGCGGTAATTAAAGTTTATCTTCTTCATGGTCCGACTGGTGACAAAAGCCAAAGAAAGCTTCTTTCCTCCAAGGCGGTAATTGCGCGAAAACGCTTCCGCCCAATAAATCAACAACTTGCGCGGCACTTTTTGTTTTGTTTGATTATTAATCTCGACAAGCATTAGCCAATAATTATTTGAAAGATAGGTTAAAACTGGCAACAATCAGCTGAAACACGTTCAAATAGTTAAGAACATTGCTGGTTCCGCTACTGTAATTGATAGTATAAATATGTTTGTTTTTTGGATCAGTAAAATAGGCAACCAAACCATCCTCATTTTTAATAACTTCAATCGGTTGCCCATTATTATTAATAGTTTGCTTCCTGGTATGGTTTATTTCGCTTATAGAAAATTGGGCCAAATACCAATCGTCAATACTTAAATTATCGGTGTTTGGCTGAACAATCACTTGAATAAATTGGTTATCTTCTGATTTAAAAATTATGGAACTTTCGTCGCTTATTTTTTGTGATTCCCATCTGGTGGGGCATAGGAGGTTATAGCCATAAGTTTTATTGGTGTATTTTCTGACTCCCGGGTTGCCGGTTAACTTGCCAATGCCAGCTGGATTGTAAAAATTGACGATTTCTGAAAAATCGCTATAACCATCGCCATCGCTATCCTGGTTGTCATTATCAGTCCCGAACAGTAGCTCCTCGGCATTGCTCAGGCTGTCATTATCGCTGTCTTCAGCTGGCGCATAATTGATCGAGGTGGAAGTGCTAACGAAGTTTTCCAATGTCAGATCGGCGCCAGAAGCGCTGGTAGTGGAAACTTCAAAATCACCGGCTTCCAGCAGTATGCTGCCGGAAGTGGCTATTTCGTCGGTAGTTGTAGCGATTTCTAGTTCTTTGTTTTCATTTTGGAAAATTTTTTCTAACTCATTTGCTGGTTTCTTTTGTTCCTCGTTAATAATCTTTTCTTTTGCTTTATCCGGTCGCTTGGTCTCCTGAGGTTTATTCCCGGACAAAAAAATCAAAAAATAATAAGCTGCCACTGAAACGATAACCAAAAACAAAAAACCTCCGAACATAATAATAATACCGGTCATTTTTGCCTGACTTACCCTGGAGGCCGCGTGACGAAATTGTTCAGGCATAGTATGGATAGTGATACCGCCGATCAATTCTTCTTCTTTTTTTTCTTGCCCTTCTTGTTTGCCGTTTGTCGGTTCGGCTACTGTTTGAAATCCTGTTGGCGTATCCACTTCTCTTTTATTGGGTGAATTGAACATAATTATTTGAGGGGTCGCAGAGTTTCTGCTTAAATCCCCGATACATATGATTTAATTTTCCAAGTTGATTGTTTGTTCTTTAAAACTTTAGACTGTGCCATCTGTACGGCTATGCCCATGGCGGCAAAGGCCCATCGGTTGTTTTCGTTGCCTCTCATCCAGCATTTGTCCAGCTCGAATATGTCTTTGACTAGACCTTGCATCGGCTCCACGGTAATAGATCTGTCTTTATAGTCTTTTAGATTTTCGGAGTTAGCATATCCTTGATCATTCTCTTTCTTGATTCCGATTTATTCATGTTTTTTCGAGGCGATGTTACCAGTTGAATTTTATAGTTTTTTTAGACTGAAATACATCTCTTGATCATCAGCCTTTGAATCCATGAATACTTTTTTGACGATGTGCTCGTATTTAATGATTTCCTCTTCCATTCTTTTCGCTTCGTTTCTGGAGTTTGGCATCCATTGGAATATCCCTAATACCGGTATTCGGTGAGAAGTCAGGCAAAACGTTCCATGTCCGTAAACCCAGCCGTCCGCCATTGATTTCGACCATGTCGCTTCTTTGTCCACGCCTCTCAGATTCTTCGGAATAATATTCAAATCTTTCTGTTTCTTGTGCCAGACCGGGCCTTTGGATTTAGTCATCATCTTATCAGCCGAAACCTTCTTAATCGAGTGCTTTTTTAGGAAATATTTGAAAAATGAATGTTGCGGGTTTTCGAGGCGAATGGCAGATTTTTTTAAACGACCCCGCAGATTGGATTCTGATATCGGATCGATTTTTAATCATTCAGCGATGACATCCCAATATTCCATAGTTATTCGATGCGCTCCCAGATATGATTTTTCTTTGCACTTTACCGATAGCACCGCAATGAACATTATCAGCCACTCTGGATAACTTTATTTGCTTCCTCTGGTTCCGTTTCGATCGGGGTGAGGAAATTTAGTTTCTTTCAGAAACTTTTTAAATTGGTCGCGAGCTTCTTTGACTCACTCCGGGTTCAATCTCGCTTTAGATTTTTGTTTTAGCATAGGGTTGTTTTATGTTTATTTTAAACATTCTACAATCATTATACTAATTTTTGTCTAAAGTTAGAAGTGGAAACTCTGCGACCCATCAATTATTTAAATATTATTTAATCTTTCAGCTTGCCCTGACCATTTGGGTTGTAACCGTTTTTTACTTCGTCACCATCGCTATAACCATCCCCGTCGGTATCGGCTTTGAGCGGATTAGTTTTGTAAACATTTATTTCTTGAAAATCCGTGAGTCCATCCCGGTATCGGCTTTGTTGATATTAGTCAGATAGAGCTTATTTTCGTCGTTGTCGGTCAAGCCATCAAGATCGGAATCGATCTTTTCACTGTTCGGATCAACTAAATTAAACAATCTGCCTTGGCCATTGGGGTTAAGCCCCTGTTTGATTTCATCGCCGTCAGAGATTCCGTCCTTGTCGGTATCGGCGCTCCTTGGATCGGTCTGGTATATTTTTACTTCTTCATGATCAAATAGCCCGTCGCCTTCAGTGTCAACTTTATTGGGGTTGGTGCCGGCTTGTCTTTCCTCTTCATCGGTCAAGCCATCCTGATCGGAATCGATCGGTGCGTTTGATTTTGCATCTGAAACAACCTTTTGCTCCGCTGGAATATTGTTTTTTTGCTCATTGTTATCTTTTGGCTGTACGATTGATTTTTCATCTGGAAATTCACTGGTACGCTCTTGGACCGCGGGAGCATCCCAAACAGACAAGATGCTCACTCCAAAATAAATTAAACCCCCGACAATAATTATTCCCAATAAAATAGAACCGAGAACCAAGTATTTTTTCCAATCAGTTCCTGTTTCCATGGCAAACGTTTCGTTTGGCTGCTGGGCGTTTATTGGCCGGAGAACTGCCGGCTTAGCCTGAGTTTCAGCCGCGGCAAAAATATCTTCTGCCTGGGGTGGAACCGGCTGATTATCTGCCTGACTGTTAACCGAGCTGGGATTTGCCGGTTGCTGGCTGGTTGAATTATTTGATAAGTTTTCAAACATATTTTTTAAAAATAAATTAGTAATACCTAAAAAATAAATTTCGCTATTACTGGCTGGGCTTGCCTGACAAGATATTTGACGGATCGCTTGAATTTTTATAACTATCAAGAGCAATCATTTTAAAGCAATATTCTACTCCGTTGCTCAAGTTGCTGATTGTAGTGGTTCCGGAAACGGCATAACTAACATTGACAGTTGAACCGAAGTTGCAATTGTTTGAAGCGGTGTCTTTGTAGCCGTAATAAATAATAAAACTTTTAGCATCGCCGTTGCTTCTATCCTGCCAGCCCAAAAAAATCTTGGAGCTAGAAGTTGCGATTCCAATAAGCGCCGGTGCGCTTGGACCAGCCAAATCAAGCGGCGTTGCGGATACTTCATTAGAATACTCACTTTCTGCTCCGCTGGCATAACGAGCGGTAGCTGCGAAATAATAAGCGGTTTTGTTGATTAATCCGTCGATCGTTACCGTAGGGGTGGAAGACGCCACTTTCTTGCTGTTAGTATGCTTACCGGCTGCCAATCCATAATAAACTATATAGCTATCCATGGTTTCACCGCTAGCGGGAGTGATTGCCGACCAAGCCAATCTAACCTTCCCGCCCTCGGCTGGGATGGAAGAAATAGCGAGATTTATAGCTGAAACGTTTGGCAGGTCTTCTCGAAAAAAATAAAATTCTTTTAAAATAGCTGTCTGACCGGCAGGGGCTAACACGATTCCCCGATCGCTCAAAACAGCCGGCAGATCATCGGCAGTGCCTGGACCACCGGCATCGCGGCAATAATAAAAAGAAAATCCCATGTCTTTGCAATCGTTGGCAGTATTGTCGCCTATCGTACAATTTTGCCTCTTATCTTCCCAGTGCGACCAGGAACCATCGGTCTGTTTTGGCGGCCAAGGGTTAGAGCAAAGAAAAACATAAATATTCGTCTGTCCTTCTTTGTATTTTCCGACTGAAGAGGGTTGGTTTACCGAATCTTTGGTAATGGTCGCCCTTGCCCTAATTTGCGTGCTGTCGTCCTGGATATTTTGCGCTTCAACTGTTTGCGAATCAGACTCCGGCTGGCCACCCCTGATTTTTGCCACCACTTCGTTGCTTATTTTCCAACTCCATGACCAATCATAAATTCCAGGCATGGCTACAACCGCTTGGCCATTGATATTTTTAGCCAGCGCGGCATACAATTTGTCGCTATCATCCTTGTCATCGCTGCCTCCGTCGTCGCTTGCATCATTGACGCTAGTGGAAAAAAGATAATTAACCGGTTCAACCGCCACTGAATTAACCGAGCAAATCCCCTGATCACTGCCGGTTTCGGCCTTGGTGGTAAAGGACCAAATCTTAATATTTTTATAATTCTTTCCGTTTAATTGTTCGGTCGTTCCTGCCATGCCAACATTATAGCTATTTAAAACACCGACCGATAAATTATCGGATAAATTTTCGTCTCCTTTGATGATTACATAGTGCTTTTTACCGGCTGGCATCGCTTTGCTTGGAGAAAAGGTTAATTTACTGGTACCGTCTGACAAGTTATAACCCTTGACCAATCCATCAATGGCGCAAAAATTTCCTGATAAAGCGCTAGCGGAACGAGATAAAAACAATTGATTGATAAGCGGCAATCTGGATAACCAAGCAAAAAGCTTGTCAATAATACTAACGTTATCGAGAGTTAAATAATTAGTGCCAGCGGGACAAATATTATTTTCAAAATCTGCCGCAACAATGATATTACCGTTAAAACTAGCGACATCCATTTTTTGATCAAAGACCGCGCTAATCATGGCATTGCGGCAAATACCAATCTCGCCTGCTTGCGGTGTAGTTGATACCACCGTTGGCCTGGGATGGCAACAAGTGTCAAAACCGCAGCCAGTTCCGCTGATACATTCGCTGTCCGACAAACACCCGCAATATAGCCCTCGATCAGCGCCACTGCAAGACGACTTGTCGGCTTGACAAGTTAGAATCTTTCCGTTAACTATCATGGTGCTCCCAGGAGAACAGCAACAACGGCAATCGGAATTATCTGGCTTATTTAGACAAGAATAAGGACTAGTTGGATAAACCAAAGGATTAGGATTGCAACTTTCAACTCCAATCGTACAAGGACTATTATTTTTTTGGCACAGTTGCCCTGTTACGGATATATCGGAAGTGGCCACCTTGGTTTGCATTAATTGGCAAGTGCAACTGTCGGCGCAATACAGGTTCTTGCCGATATCGCAAACCGGATTGTTTTGGTTGCAAGTCATGCTCTCGGCATAAGCATAAGTCGTGGTAGCGGTAGTTAGATATGAAGTGATATTTGATGAACCGGGGGTTGAATAAGGGCTGGTATGGAGCAAAGTCGACGTTGCCTCGCTTCTTCCCGCTCCCTTGCATGGGCTGCCCACGGAAGTGGCCTTATCTCGACAAACTCCCAAAGGGTAGTTTGGATCGGTTGTTTCACAAAAACGAGTGCCAGTGCCACTACAATCGCAAGCTCTGTCTGAAACCGCTTGATTGATCGTCCCTCCAGCATCAACCACTTTACAACCGGTACACAATCCGTAATTTATTTGATCGGTGCCGCAACCACCTGCCTTGCAAGTAAGGCCAGCGCAACAATCTTGCGCGCTTTGTCCAACACGGCAGCAACAATCGCAACTTGCCTGGCTGCTAACGCAAAAACCGTCAGCACAAGTTGAATTGGCGGAACATATTTGACGGTTGATAACGCACTTATCTTCCTGGCAGACAAAACCACTAGGGCAGGAAAAACAAGAAGCGGGACTTAGCACGCTACCTTCGGTGCACCAACCATTGATATCAAGAAATGACCCGAGCGGACAAGATCGCCCCTGGTTATTAAATTGCCAAAAATAATCACCTCCCACCTTCTGACAAACTTTAATGGTGTTAAACTGAGCTGAAGCAGCCGTGCTATCGCAAGCTAGATTGCCGAAAACGCATTTATTTAAACTGCTATTATAAAGACAATTGTCGATAGTAGCGGCAACGGCCAAGCCTCTCTCCATCAAAATAGTTGATGAAACAGAACAAGATCTGTATAAACTATTGCAACTAGACGCAGTGCAAGCAATGTTTGTAGTTGCGCTGTTCGATTGGCAAATGCCGGGAGAATTCGGGCAAAAACTGGAATCGGCACAGGCTCTGGCGGTGGAATAACCACTGCAAGTTATCGGTGAGTTTGACGTTGACGAGTTTGACGTTGACGAGTTTGACGTTGACGAGTTTGACTTGGTAGAAAAATTCCAACCGAAGGTGCAGGCCGCAACCATACCTTGGTTGCAAGTGCCGCTTGCCCGGCACAAGCCAGACCACTGTGAGCCTCCAGTACAACACTCTTCTCCGCTATCGCACTCGGCGTTGTTAGCGCAGGCGCCAACTGTAAAAGGCAAGCTATTGCTTTCCTTGCCGTCCTTGTTTTTTATTTTTATCTTTCCGGTTGCGGCGCCGCTCGGCACATTGGCTTCAACTTTATCATCCGACCAACTAGCGACCGGACCAGCTTTGTTGTTGTAAAAAATTGCCGCGCCAACGCCTTGATTGGAACCGAATCGATCGCCATAAAAATCAACCGCTTGTCCGATCGGCCCGTTATGCGGTTCGATTTGGCAAAGGCCGGGGATAGGAGTACCGCTGGTAATAGCAAAACTTACCGGACTGCTGGTTGAGTTGCTGGAATTAGTTACCACTATCTTATATGCCCCCGCTGTTGCTGCGGGCACTTTTACGGTGATGTAGGTATCGCGCCACCAACGGTTCTGACATGCTGGCGGAAAATCAATATCGGCATTGATTTGATTTTGCTGATCTTGTTCTAAATAAAACTTCACCACGCTCTTGCCTGGCTGATAAAGTTTAAAATTACGGCCGTAAATAGTAATATATTGTCCGGTTGGACCGTTATCAGGATCAACATAGTCGATTACCGGCAAATTACTTGTGTTAGCTATGACCCGAAAAAACAAATCGTTTGAATTGGCGCCATCGATATTTACAAAAACCGAAGCGCCGCCCAAACTAACATTTGGCACAAGGGCGATCACCGATTGGTCAGTCCAATTTTTCGGATTATTGGCTAAGACAAAGCTGGCTTGATTGCCGAAAAGGACGCGCCGATTAGCCCCGGCGAATCCGGTTCCTTCAAGCTTGAATTCTTGGTCAATCCAGCCTTGACTTGGTTTAATCAGGCACAAGCCTGGCCTTACTTGGTTATTGACTTGAAAATCTTTAATCAATGGTCCGCGATCATCATCGGTAGCGTCAAGCCTGCCAAGGCTATTAACCACTTTAATTGGTCCGGTTATGGCCCCGCTTGGCACCGCAACAACAATTTGATCATCTCGCCAAGAATCGGTGCAATTGCTATTAACGGAAGAAGGAAGGCTTGCGACTTTGCCATCGCTAAAAATAACCTGACCGGCAGTTGTGCCGAAATATTGGCCGCCGATAGTGATAAAATTTCCAACCGCGCCATTGGGTATTGAAGTTGCGTCAACCGGACTAACCCAAGTTATCAGAGGAAAATCAACACAAGCGCAATTGTCCGCCGGCGAACAAACCAAATTAGCCGAACAAGGCGTTGTTTGACAACCGACTGCTTGCTGGTCGCTATCGCAATTTTCTCCCAAACCTGGGCCAACAGACGTTTCGCAAACACATCCGGAACCACAGGTCAAACCAGCGGCACAGCGGCCAGCTGAACAGGTTGTATCTAGCGGGAAGGTTAAACAAGACTCCCCGAATCCAGGAAGGGTTGGCCCTCCGCCCGGCGATGTAATCGGAGGATTTATCTGACCGCCCGGAGGATTGGAGCTTGAAAGATTGTTATTTACGGCTCCTAACATTTGACTGATTACAAAACTAGCGATCGCAAAAGAAGAAAGGCAGATAATTAACCCGATCACCGCCCCTAAAATGATTTTTTTTGCTCGAATAATCTTATCTGATTCGCCACTAGCTGTCATCAACAGCCAGCCAGAATAAATAATCAACAAAACGGCAATAATACCCAGAAATCCCAAAAATATTCTGATGATATTGGCAATAACAATGCGAGGATCTTGCTGGCTTAAACCGATATTTTCTCCGTATTGCAAACCAGCATCAAGATTGCTTGACTGGGCCAATGCAAAATGACCGAATGCCAGCAAACCGATAAAGAAAAAAAACAAGATTAATATTTTTTTTATTTTTGGCATTATTTTTTTTCTGTTATTACCGCCGAAACGGTAATCTGGAATACTTTTAAAAAATAAATTTTCGCCCGAGTTTGCCCCGAGGCAATGATAGCAGAAATGACTAATAATTATTTATTGGCAAGTATCATGGGTTGACGACGTTCCGTCGCAACATGAAGGATTGCCATTGCAACTGCCGCCGGAGCAAGGACTGAAGCAGTTTTGATAAATATCGCGCAACCCGACATTAATACCGGCTTGATAATCCGCTTGATCGCTAAAGATATCATGGTAAATTTTTATGATCGTGATCTTTTTGCCGGCCGGGTTTTCCTCATTTGCATTGCCGACCCAGTAATTAATTGGGCTGCCGGCAATCCTGGATAAATAAACACTATTTGTATTGATGCTGCTGCTCATTAGCAGTTTGGAAAAAACTGCTTGAACCAAGGCTGATAGCTCTACTCCGTTCTGTCTGATGGCCGGATCGGTTGAAAAAATTGTTGGCGCGCTGATGTCAATAGTGTTATTAGTGTTAAATGACCAAAGATAATCATCGCCTTCATTGTCGTGATTATTGTTGTTGGCGTTAAATGGTTCTTTGCCTGATTGGGCCTTCGGACCAAGCGCTGTGCCGTCACTATTGCCATCAAAAGAGTTGTTGGCCATGTCAACCACGCCGTCATAGGGAAAATCCGAGGCTGATGAACCAACCGAGAGCAAGGTTGCCGCTTTAATTAAAGCTGAAATATTTTTGTCCCCCGGCAAACAATAAACGGTGTTGCCGCAAGAATTTGTTCCGCAAGTGTCATTGGTCAAAAATTCAACTGTCTGATACTGATTAGACAAGTAAAAGGTGCCGCTTACTCTTTCGATCGGACTAACGGTTGAAATTACAATATTGTCAAAATTGGCGCTAGCGCCGCTGGCCGAACTAGGATCGACCGCTTCGTTAAAATTGATTTGAATAACAACGTTGCGCGGTTCAGTTGAGCTGGGCATAGGAATAATACTGTTTATTTTGGGCGGTGTGGCATCAATCAATGTGCTTACTTCAAAAGACCAGCTATAGCCGGTAGCGGTCATTGATCCGGTAAAAGCGGCTTGGCCATTGGCTTTTTTCAAGTCTTTGCTTAGCGCGACCGTATACCACATTTTTTCCGAAGGGCTGCCCAAATACTGCCTTGGCATGAAAATAAAAATTTTATTGTCGTCTGTTTTGTTGACTAAAACATCGGTAACATAGGGTCCGCTTGCGCCATCCTTGGTTAAAAAAATCTTGATATTAGCCGGATTAATACTGCCAGCGGTTATGATCGTGCCTGGATCCATCGCTTCCTTAAAAGTGACAACGATCTTAGTGTTTCTGACAATATTAGTAGCATTCCGCGCGGGGTAATGCGATTCTATGATACCGCTACCCAGAGCGCTCAAACTACCCCCTGCTCCTCCGCCGCCCGGTCCGCCGCCAGAATCGACGCGCGAACCGCCGCCAGAATCGACTAAAGAGCTTAAAACAAAGCTCACGATGGCAAATGAGGAAAGAATGATAATCAAGCCAATTATCGCATTTTTGATAATTTTGTTTGCTTGAGAAATTTTTTCCGCATTGCCATTCGAACTCATCCACAACCAACCGGCATAGATTATCAAAACTAAGGCGATAACCCCAAGAAAACCAATAAAAATCCGAATAATTTTTGCTATGGTGATCCTAATATCCTGATCTGATAGTCCGATTTCAGTAGCGTAGTTCAAACCGGTGTCGACTTGCTGAGCTTGAACGAAATTTACCAAGAATACGCAACAAAAAATAGTCGCCATCAGCAATGAACCGACGACTATTCTTGCTTTACTCCTTGATTTTTTTTCTTCAGACATGGGTTGCTCTTGTTTAGTATTACGGTTTAATTATTTTCTTACCTCTTCTTCAAAAAAACTAATTAAAAATAAAAAATAATTGAAAAAACATTTACTGATTTATGCACAGTTTTTTGACTTCGTCATTAATTTGTAATAATATTATAACATAATTTATGAATATAGAACAAATAGTTCACAAAGTTAAACAAAATAATCCTCAAGCAGATACAGATTTGCTAATATTAGCATATAATTATGCATTAACCGCTCATGGTGGACAAAAAAGAAAATCCGGAGAGCAATATATCCAACATTGCCTTCACACGTCGTTTTTGTTAGCGCAAATGAAATCAGACTTAAATACGGTTATAGCCGGACTGCTTCATGATATACCGGAAGATACCGAATATACTCTTGATGATATTAAAAAAAATTTCGGCGATGAAGTCTCTAGTTTAGTCGAAGGAATCACTAAGTTAAGCAAGATAAAATATCGCGGAGTTGAAAGATATCGTGAAAGCTTGCGCAAGATGTTTCTTTCTATGGCGCAGGACCTAAGGGTGATTTTAATTAAATTTGCCGACCGGATGCACAATTTAATCACCTTGGATGCCTTGCCGCTTGAAAAAAGGCTACGCATCGCTCAAGAAACATTGGAAATATATACTCCGATTGCCGGCTTGCTTGGCATTTGGCGGCTTAAATGGCAAATGGAAGATATCTGTTTTAAATATCTCTACCCCCAAGAATATAAAGAAATACAATTCAAATATGAGGTTGAAAAAAAAGTGGAGCGCAACCAGTATATCCAGAAAATAAAAAACATATTAGGTCAAAAATTGAAAGACGCTGGCATTAAATACGATATTGATGGAAGATTCAAACACCTTTATAGTATTTTTTTAAAAATGCAAAATAAAAACCGGCGCTTTGACGAAATTTACGATGTCTTCGCCTTGCGCGTAATAGTTCCAGGGGTAGCTGAATGTTACAAAACATTAGGGATTATACACTCTTTATGGAAACCAAAATCGGATCGTTTTAAAGATTATATCGCCGTACCAAAACCAAATGGTTATCGCAGTTTACATACAATCGTCTTTGGACTTGACGGCAAACCAACTGAATTTCAAATCCGAACGCAAGAAATGCATGAAGAAGCTCTTTATGGAATTGCCGCCCATTTGTACTATAAACAAAAAGACAAAGCTGAAACGCCCAAACAGCCGCAATGGATTAAAGAAGTGCTAGAAATACAACGCGAAGCCGAGAATACAACCGACTTTATCAAGCAAGTGAAATTTGACATCTTCCATGACCGCATCTTTGTCTTCACTCCACATGGCGATGTTTATGATTTGCCAGAGGATTCAACGCCGATTGATTTCGCCTATGCTATTCATACTGATATCGGCAATCATTGCTCCGGCGCCATGGTAAATGATAAAATGGGCACGCTTGACCAAGTTTTAAAAAACGGCGATTTGGTAGAAATTGTGATTGATAAAAAACGGAAAGGCCCGTCCAGCGACTGGTTGAAATTTGTCAAAACCAGCCGAGCTCGCAATAAAATAAAACAATTCACTCAAGAATCAAAATTTGACTTTACAAAATACATTCCCGGAATATGAAAACCGCCGGCAATAAACCGGCGATTTACATTATAATAACTGTACAAATTTATTGACCTAAGACTTTTTTAAGTTGCCTGCTGACGCGCGTTCCGTCGGCCATGCCTTTGGCCTTTTTCATTGTTTCTCCCATTAATCTGCCGAAGTCTTTTGCTGTCGGAGTGAAGGCTTGTGCTGCTACAACTTCCTTGATTATTTTTTCCAGCTCATCGTCAGTTAACTGCTCCGGCAAATACCGAGCTAAAATATTTACTTCTTGTTCTTCTTTTTTGACCAATTCCCTCCTACCGCCTTGGATATAAGCTTCAATCGAGTCTTGGCGTTTTTTAATTTCCGCCTTAATCGCCTCTAATACTAACTCGTCGGTTATTTCTGCTGCTCCCGCTTGTCTGATGGTTATTTCTTTGTTGCGAATTGTCGCTACAAGCATGCGCAAAACCGAAAGCGCCAGCTCATTCTTTTCTTTCATTGCCTGCCGGAGATTGTCTTTAATTTTAGTTAGCATCATGCTCATAAAAATTGATTATTTTTTACCATCCGACTTAATGCTACCATCTTTTTCTGGTTTCTTCTTTTAGTTTGCCGATTTTTCTCTGATATTCTCGCTGTGATCTCATTTTCAATCCAATCAAAGCGCTTTTTTTGCGCAAATTGCGGCTCTTGGACGACTGTCTGTGTTGAGCTTTTCTGGCAACATAAAGATTGCCGCTTTGCTGCAAACGCTTATTAAATCGTCTTAAAAAACTTTCAAAGCTTTCTCCCTTTTTTCTTTTGAACTCTACCATGCGAACACCTGCCTTTCTAGAAATATGATAAAAATTAATAAATTATTTCACCCCCTTAGCATGGAGGCGCTTGTCTATTTCAGCGATTATTTTCTTAGTGTCAATCACCTCTTGAATGCCCGATTCCATATCGCGGATCAAAATCGTACCGTCAATAATCTCTTTTTGCCCCAAGATCAAGCTGTGTTTTACTCCAAGTTGGCTAGCTGTTTCCATCTGACTCTTCAAGCTATCCTTGGTAAAGGACTGCCTAATTTGAAAACCGGCGCGTCGTAATTCTTCAAAAATCATCATCGCCTTGCGCCTGGCTTGCTCGCCCAGCTGAGCGATGAAAATATCGGCGCTATCCTCAGGCGACAAGGGAATATTTTTCTCCTTGATCTTCATAATAGTCCGTTCAATTCCCAAGCCGAAACCGCAAGCCGGTGTGGGTCTTCCACCCATATACTCAACCAATTCGTCATAACGTCCTCCTCCGCCTAAGGAATTTTGACGGTTCTGCTCGCTGTCAAGCGACCAAACTTCAAATACAGTCTTGGTATAATAGTCTAAACCTCTTACCAAATAAGGGTTGAGATTGTATGGCACATCCAACTCATCCAAATACTCCAATACTTTAATAAAATGGTTGCGGCAAACTTCGCACAGCGAATCAACGATTTGCGGAGCGTCAGAGTTAATCTCCAAACACTGCGGTTCTTTGCAGTCCAACAAGCGCAAAGGGTTTTTAATTAATCGTTTTTTGCATTCATTGCAGAGTTTAGTGCGCTTGCCCCGTTCTTTATAAAAGTCCATCAACTTTGAGATGTAATCTTTACGGCATTCGCTGCAGCCGATACTGTTAACTTGTATCTGTGCGTCTATTTGCAATTCACGAAAAAAATTATAAGCGATGGAAATAATCTGGGCATCAGCTACCGGGCTGGCTTCGCCAAACATTTCCAAATCGAATTGGTTATGCTGGCGAAAACGACCTGCTTGAGGCCGTTCGTGGCGAAATAACGGGCCGAGCCAAAAAAACTTAACCGGGTGCGGCAGATTAAACATGCCATGCTCAATATAAGAACGGACTATGCCTGGAGTGGCTTCCGGACGCAACGCCACTTTTTCTTCGTTTTTGTCGACAAAACTAAACATTTCCTTGGTTACGACATCGCTTGCTTTACCGCTTGATCGTTCATAGAGATCGGATGTTTCCAAAATCGGAGTATCAATTCGTTTAAATCCGTACGCCTTTGATAACTCGGATGCTTTTTTTACCACCAAACTCCAATAACGGTACTCTTCGGGCAAAACATCTTTCATGCCTCGCAAACGGGCAAATTTAATCGCTCGACGGTTTAAACGTTTTTGCTCTTCGTCAGTTTGATTTTTTTTCTTAAACATAAATGAACTACCTCGGGGCAAGCCCACGAGGTATCCCAAGGAAAATTTTTTTATTTGAGAAACCAATGGTTTCTCAAACTCTTCCTTGCAAGGAAACCTCAAGTCAAGCCTATAAGGAATAAATGATTTAAAATATTTTAATATTAATAAGTCGGAGCTTCAAAAATATTTACCCGATTGAACGGCCAGCCGCGAAATAATACTTTTCCGATGATAAAACTTTGATTAACCGGACCAAAACTGCGTGAATCTTTGGATGAATTTCGGTTATCTCCCATTAAAAAATATTCTTCCTTGCCCAAGGCAATAATATCCTCATTCAAAGAGTAGGTCTTGACCCCCTCGGCTAAGTAGTTTTCATTGAGCGCTACGTTTTCCGGATTGGCTTCATTGGTAATATAAACATCTCCGTTCTTTATCTGGATTTTCTCTCCGGGCAAACCGATAATTCTTTTGATAAAATATTCTTGCGGATCGCGCGGGTAGCGAAAAACAACGATATCGCCTCGCCTTGGATTATTGAAACGATAGCTTATTTCATCAATAATCAAATATTCATGATCATAAAAGTTAGGCTCCATTGATGCGCCTTTAACATAAAAAGGTTGAATCAAAAAATATCTGATGGGTATTATAATAGCCAGAGAAATAACCACTACCTTTACTAGTTCAAAAAAGTAACTAAAAAAATTTCTAATCATAAACAAAAATATGCTTGAGCTTACGTTTAAGCTCAGTCAAATATTAGATAATAATTATTTACATTATAACAAAAAGACTAAAAAAATGCAAATCTGCCCCAGGTTGCCAAATATAATATTTAAGGGTATAATAATTCATATTTAATGCTACGCCAAGTAGTGCCGATTTTAATAATGGAAAGCAATGAAAAATACAATAATAAATTTAAAGCCAGTTGAAAAACCACAACCTGAATTTACCAAAGAGATAGACGCTTTGACCGAAATAAATCAACCAGAGAAGAAAAAGGCTTTTACTATTAGAAAAATTTTTTTTAGTTTGCTGCTTTTTCTTCTGGTTGGCGCCTCTGTCTTTACTATTAGCGCCAAAATCTCCAACCAATCAGGAGACTCATGGATCAGTCGCTTCTCTATCTTGGGGCAATTACAGCGGCTAGCTGAAAGCTCGGATAAACTGTTAAAGGGGGAAGGACAAGATCGCATTAATATTCTTCTGTTGGGCATGGGCGGCAAAAATCATGAAGGAGGCAATCTGACCGATACTATTATGTTAGTCAGCCTAAAACCATCCACCAATCAGGTGGCAATGCTTTCAATACCGAGAGACATGGCAATCCCTATGGAAAATATGGGCTGGCGCAAAATAAACAATGTTAACGCTTACGCTGAGGCAGAAAGCCCCGGTAGCGGCGGACTGGCAATAAGCCAAGCTGTTAGCGATCTTTTGAAAATTCCGGTTGATTATTATATTCGAGTTGATTTCGAAGCTTTCATAAAAATCGTTGACCAAATAGGCGGCCTAACAATTGACGTAGAAAATACTTTTGACGACTATAGCTACCCTGTCTGGGGCAAAGAAGACGCTTATCCCTACGAAAGCCGTTATGAACATCTGCACTTTGACCGAGGATTAAAAGAAATGGATGGATCTTTAGCCTTGAAATACGTACGGTCCAGGCATGCCGCAGGCATTGAAGGATCTGACTTTGCCCGCTCCAGGCGCCAACAAAAAGTCATTCAGGCGGTCAAGGATAAAGTTCTGTCGATGCATGTGCTATTTAAACCAAAGCTCATTTCGGAAATTATCGGCACGGTACAGGAGCATGTGGCAACTAATTTAAAAATCTGGGAAATAGTCAAAATATGGGAAATGTTCAAGGACATCAAAACCGAAGATATTGCTAATAGAGTACTAGATAATAGCCCGGAAGGACTGTTAACCGCCACCATTTCTCCCGAAGGGGCTTATTTGCTTATTCCGCGCAGCGGTAAATTCACTGAAATTGAATACTTGGTCCAAAATGTTTTCGGACAAGTTCCAATTGAAGAGAAGAAAAAAGTACAAGAGGAAAAAACAAAAATTGAAGTGTTAAACGGCACTTGGATTAACGGCTTGGCCAGTCGGGTGGCTCTGGATTTAGAAAAATACGGCTTTAGCGTCACTAATGTGGGCAATAGCGAACACAAAGACTACCAAAAAAACGTTATCTATATTCTTAACAATCAAAATCGAGACGATTCACTGGCTATCTTACGGGAAAAGATGCAAGCCAATGTAGCGGAAACCATACCCGAATGGCTTTCAGAAAATTTAGAAAAAGATGCGATCAACAATCTTTCCAAGCCGGATTTCATCCTCGTTCTCGGCCAAGCCGCCGATGTCACTGATTCGGGCGCGGAAAATAAACAACAATAATCATGAAAACGTCAAAAAAAATGCCGTTAGTGGTGATCTTTGGACGTACCAACGTCGGCAAATCGACGCTTTTTAATTGTCTGACCGAAAAAAAACAAGCCCTGACGGCTGATGTTGAGGGCACTACCAGAGACAGCAATCTCGGCAAAGTCAGCTGGCAATACCGAGAATTCGAGCTGGTTGATACCGGCGGCATTATCGACTTGAAATTCTTAACCGGACAAAACAAAAAAACCGATGATATTGAAAGCAAGGTTCAACTCCAAGCCAAAAATTTATTGAAACAAGCGGATTTGGTTATTTTTACCGTAGATGCCAAGGCCGGACTATTGCCCCAAGACAAACAGATGGCTTTGCTGGTCAAAAAAATCGTTGCTCCGGAAAAAATAATATTGTTAACCAACAAATCGGATAATACCAAGCTAAGGCAAAAAGCCAACGAGTTCTATCAACTCGGTCTGGGTGAGCCGATTGCCGCTTCTGCGGCCAATGGCTCTGGCACCGGCGATCTATTGGACGAAGCGATAGCTCGTTTGTTCAAAGGAGAAAAGCCAACCGGAGAAAAAACCGACCAGGACAATGAGCCAATGCCGCTTGAAGAAAAACCAATAAAAATCTGCTTGGTCGGCAAGCCAAATGTCGGGAAATCAAGCTTGATAAACTCCATTCTTGGTTATCAACGGGTGATCGTCAGCCCGGTACCGCATACCACTCGCGAACCGCAAAACACCAGAATCGCCTACCAAAACCAGCCACTAACGCTGATTGATACAGCCGGTATCAGCCGCAAAGGAACCAAGACCAAGGGCTTGGAAAAATACGGCATTGAAAAATCGTTGGCGGCGATAAAAAAATCCGACCTTGCCTTCTTGGTGCTTGACGTCAGCCAGACCATTGACCACCAAGATGTCAATTTGGCTAAGGAAATCATTGAAGCGAAAAAAAGCCTCTTAATCATCGCCAATAAATGGGATTTGGTACAAGAAAAAAATACAAAAAAATTTACCGATTATATCCACGGCAAAATCCCTTTTGTTCGCTTCGCTCCGATCCAGTTTGTCTCAGCGTTGACCAAGAGCAAAATCGACAAGGTGCTAGCGCTGGTTCCGCAAATTATGGCGGCAAAAAAAATTCGTCTGACCGACTCGCAACTGGATAAATTTTTGAATAAAATCGTCAAGCTTCACCGCCCGGCCAAGGGCAAAGGCGCGAAATATCCTCGTATTTATGAAATCAAACAGCTGGAAACAGACTATCCCGCCTTTGCTTTGCGCATCGGCTCCAAGGAAGATTTACATTTTTCCTATGTCCGCTTCGTGGAAAACCGCCTAAGGGAACAATTCGGCTTTCTCGGCTCCCCCATCACCATTAATGTCACCAAGGGCAGGAATGCGCATGGGAGTCACAACCGTTAATTTTCAAATCATAATTTTCAATTTTCAATAAAATGTATAAAAAAATTGAGAATAAATCTCATTTTTCAAACTACAAAAACCTACAGCTTAATGCTCTATAACTTCTATCTTAATATGTTTATCGTCAGATTCTAATCTGGCCATTCCTCCGATTGGAAAAGTAAGATATGGAGAAGTGTGTCCAAAATCGACATTAGCTATGACTGAAATATTATTTAATTCTTTTTTGGTTTTGACTATTTTAATTATTTTTTCATTAGTCATTTCGCTTGCTTTTTGGAAACGCCCGATGACAATACCTTTCACCTCGGAAAATCCAGGCTGATGGATGAGCGACTGCAGATCACGATCAAAAATTTTATCATTACTTTCCTCGTCATCTTCCAAGAAAAGGATGGTGTTGTTAATATCGGGAAAATATTCTGTTCCCTGCAGTAAATTAAAAGTCCCGAGATTGCCGCCTATTATTCTTCCTTCCGCGCTCCCCTTGTTTATCAATAAATATCCTTCATTCTTAATAAAACATCTAGTCTCCTGATCCAAGAACCAAGCATCATCGCTCCATTCCTCAGAAGGGATGATTTCGTATGTTTGTGACTCCATTAAGCATTTTTTGAAATATTCAATAGTATATTCCATCCCATGCAACATGCCGAAAGTTGAAAAATGCGGACCGGAATATGTAACTAAGCCAGTTTTGGAATAGATGGCATTTTCCAGCGCGGTAATATCGGAATATCCGCATAGAATTTTTGGATTTGCCTTGACAAGACTATAATCCAAGTATCGTAGAATTTGATTTACATTAAACCCGCCAATTGCGGTTATAATCCCTTTCACGTTTTTATCTGAAAAAGCTTCATGCAAATCTTCGACTCTTGACTGAATAGACGATGATAAAAACTCATCCTTTTCTTCACCGTTTTTCGAATAAGTCAATTTTAAACCAATTTCCCTGAACTTTTTTTCAGTGATTTCCCTTACTGCCCGAGAAATTATTCCCAAACTTTGGGACGGAGAAACAACCCTTACTTCGTCGCCTGAATTTAATTTTTGTGGAATCATATTTTTAATAAAATTATTCTTAATAACTATCATACCAAATAGCCTAATAAAACGCCAATTTTCGTTTTCTTCATTGAGCATCTTGAATAAAAAAAACCATTTTAAATCACCAACGGTCGAAGTCTGAGTTAGAGTGTCTGGGTTAGAACCATTACTAATAAAACGAGATATATAAGCATCGCAAAAGCCAATTAATGGCCCCGAAGTTTTTACAATTATGGTGGCTTGATAATTTTATTTTCTCTAAATTGACTATCCTGACTCACCGTGGTATTTTTAAAATACCGATAAAAGAAGTCAAGTCTACCCGATAAGCCCATATTAATTGAATAA
>CAYUHZ010000006.1:0-33027 GCA_964444625.1 uncultured Gammaproteobacteria bacterium
ATTTACAGGATATCGCGAGTGAGACTATATGTACAGTATATGGGGTACCGGCCATGTTGAGGTCTTGATTAACGACAAAGCAATGCAAATACCTAAAAAGTAAAATTCACTATAGCATTATGAAAAAATATTTTTTGATTATTGTAATCTTGATTTTGTTTTTTATTGTTGCCGATTTTGCTTCCGCCCAAGACCTTAAACCGGGAGCGGATGACGAGACGGTTACGGTCGAAGAAGTTAGAGGAGAAGCAAATCCCATAGATGAGACAACCAAACCGCCAATTATTGAAGAAATTTTTGAAGCGAAGGTTGTTAAGATCATTGAGCAAAAAGAGTTAACTAGAGAGGATGGGTCGACGGTTACGCAGCAGAATCTATTATTAAAAGGTCTTACCGGGAAATGGAAAGATAGGAAAATAAAGTTTGAGGGCATTTCCGATATAGAAGTGGTTAGCGCCGGAACCTACCAAGTTGGCGATAAAGCCTTGGTGCAAGAAAGCCTTGATGCGGAAGGCAAGGAAAAATATTATGTTACCGATTTTGTCAGGCGCGGATATTTGTATCTGCTTGGTTTAATTTTTGCTTTAATTATTATTCTGATCGGCAAAATGAAGGGGATTAGATCATTGATAGGCCTGATTATCAGTTTTTTAATTATAGTTAAATTTATTCTGCCGAAAATATTAGAGGGGAGCAACCCGTTGTTTGTCGGGCTAATCGGCGCCTTTTTTATTTTAACTATCATGATTTATCTGACTGAAGGTTGGAAGCAAAAATCGCATCTATCAGTATTGAGCGTTTTGATATCGTTATTTATCACTTTTATTTTTTCCATTGTATTCACCAAACTGACCAGATTATCAGGCATGTCGCAAGACGAATCGGTTTTTCTGATTGGGCTTGCTAGTAGCGCGATCAATTTCCAAGGGTTGCTTTTGACCGGAATGTTGATCGGCGCGATTGGCGTTCTGGATGACGTGATCGTCAGCCAGATTGAAGCAGTCAAACAGATTAAGGAAGCCAACCCGCAATTGTCTAGCCGCAAAGTTTTTACTTCGGCTTTCAAGATCGGGAACACGCACTTAGGAACGATGGTGAATACTTTATTTTTAACTTATGCCGGCGCTTCTTTGCCTTTGTTGCTCCTGTTTGTCATAAACCAGGGCGCGCTCGCATCATTCGGCCAAGCGCTGAACAACGAGATAATAGCGACGGAAATAGTGCGGACATTTGTCGGCGGCATAGGCGTGGTCTTATCAATGCCGATTGCCACATATTTTGGCGCTTATTGGCTGAAGACAAAAATTTAAACTTTATGACCTATGATTTGGCAGTGATCGGCGGCGGTCCGGCAGGCATGATGGCGGCCGGCAGAGCGGGCGAATTGGGCGCGCGCGTGGTAGTAGTGGAAAAAAACCATAAATTGGGGGTGAAATTACTCGCAACCGGCGGCGGAAGATGCAATTTGACCAATCAGGCAGTCAATCAAAAAGAATTTATTGCCAGCTTCGGCAAATCAGGCAAGTTCTTGCATTCGGCTTTAAACCAATTTGGGCCGGATGAGGCGAGGAGCTTTTTCGGTCGTCTGGGAGTGCCGACCAAGATAGAAGCTGACAACCGAGTCTTTCCATCAAGCGACAAAGCGTCCGATATTTTGAACGCGTTGCTTGGTTATTTAGATTCAAATATGGTTGAACGGTTAACCAAAGCGACAGTTGGAAAAATTATCAGGCAGAACCAGAAAATTAAAAAAATCATTTTAACCGATGGCAGAGAAGTTGTTGCCAAGAATTTCGTGATTGCTACGGGAGGCAAATCATATCCGGAAACCGGATCAACGGGAGATGGCTACCAGTGGCTGAAAAATCTCGGCCATACAATCGTACAGCCGCGGCCGGCTTTGGCTTCTTTGGTTGTTAAAGAGTGGCTCGCCAAAGAACTGGAGGGCGTCAGTTTGGAAAATATTAAAATAGCAGTTTATCAGCAAGAGAGGAAGCTTGCGAGCCGCCAAGGAGAAATTGTTTTTACCTTAGATGGCATCAGCGGACCGGTAATTTTCAATTTGAGCTCAGTTGTTGGTTCAGTTCTTCCCGAGCAAGTAAGCTTAGCGCTTGATTTTTTTCCCGATCATTCTTCAGAACAGCTGGATAAATTAGTTTGCCAAGCTTTTCATCAAGGCAAGAATAAACTGATAAAAAATTGTTTGGTTGGTTGGATGCCTATGCGTTTGTTTTTGACGCTCATTAAGTCGTCCGAACTTGATCCTGATCAACGGGTAAATTCGGTCAGCCGGCAAGAGCGTCGGCTCTTGGTACAAAAGTTGAAAAAATTTAACTTGACCGCAACCGGTTTATCCGGAGGGTTCGCCAAAGCCATGATAACAGCCGGTGGAGTGGCGCTTGCCGAGGTTGATCCACAAACCATGAAGTCAAAAATTATTGATAATCTTTATTTAGCCGGAGAAATATTGGATTTAGACGGTCCGACCGGCGGATATAATCTTCAAGTCGCTTGGAGCACTGGTTATTTATCCGGTCAAAACGTTGTCTCGAGGAAAGTTTAAAAAATATTTGCTGGATCTGGACTTTTTTTCTAATATTTGCTAAAATGTTTTTTGCTAGAATAGCGGCAAGCTATTCTTTTTTGTTTGGAAAAATTTTCTTATGAATCATTATTTAAAACTCAAAAAGAAAGACAATAAGTCAGCTTTGCTCCGTAGCGCTCGAAAAAAGAAAAAAAAGAAAAAAAAGAAAAAATTTCAAGCTTTGAGGCCTGATAGGATAGAACAGGCTTTTTTGCAGGTAAAGCCAAGTTTCTCGCCATTAACTTTGGGCTTGTTGGTTATGATAGTTTTGTCGTTTTTATTTTTCGCGCCAAGCAGGCCGATTATAACTCGCCATGTAGTTAATGGTTTTTGTTCGGATCAAGACTATGTCCTAGCGATTAATCCTTATGTTCAAGCCGGGGGCTTGCCTCAAGCCGAAATAAAATCCAACCTATATTGGGAAATTAGAGATATTGTAAAAAATACTCCGATGGAAGAAATGATTGGGTTAATAGAGGCTAGGGGCAGGGTAGTAGCGGCTTTTATGGTCGGCATTGGCATGAAAGAAAGCAAGTTTGGCATTTACTCACCCAAGAAAGACGGAGAAAGTTGCTATAATTATTGGGGCTATCGCGGCCGGGAAAACACTACCGCCAGCGGCTATTCTTGTTTTTCTAGTCCGGAGGAGGCAGTGAGAATAGTCGGCGATAGAATTGAAAAATTAGTTAATCTGGGCAGGACCACTCCTGAAAAGATGATTATTTGGAAATGCGGTTATAGTTGCGACTGGGACAATCCGGAAAATGTAGCCAAGTGGATCAAGGATGTGGGGATTCACTACTATGGCCTTAGCCGGGGCCAACAGGTAGCCAGAGGAATAAAATGATTTATCTAAAACATTTTATCGAGATAGCGGGGATGATCATCTGATAATTCCTGTTTTTTATATAGAATTTTACTTTACTGGATATAATTATTGCCGAACAATTTATTTCTTGACAGAAATTTAAGATATGGTATTATACCCCTAGGGGGTATAAATATATGAAAAAAACCATTACACAAACTAACAAGGTTATTAATCGTTTGTCTCGGATAGAAGGGCAAATCAGGGGAGTAAGAAAAATGATTGAAGAAAATAAGGATTGTCTGGCAATCATGAATCAAATAATCGCCGCCAAGGAAGCTATTTCCATGCTAGGAGTAGAGCTTCTAAAAGACGACTTTATCTGCAAGCAAAAGAGCAGGCAAGCGATTAGCGATGAATATATCAAGACTATTTTTAAGGCTAAATAATATATTGTGGAAGCTTCACCTCTAACCACAAAACAAGTAAATTTATTAAATAATTTAAAATTATGAGCAATGCAATCGTGTTAACCGATCAAAATTTTGATCAAGAAGTTCTTAAATCAGAACTGCCGGTGTTGGTTGATTTTTGGGCGCCTTGGTGCGGACCGTGCCAAATGATGTCGCCTGTTTTAGACGAAATGGCGGCAGAATTGTCTGGTAAATTAAAAATTGGCAAGTTGGACGTGGAAGTTCCCGCTCATTCAGGCATCGCCCAGAGCTATGATATCCAAACTATTCCTAACATGAAGCTATTTTATCAAGGCAAGGTAGCAGGCGAATATATCGGCTTTAGAGAAAAACTTTCTTTTTCCAAAGAGCTTTATGAAAAAATAAATAGCTTAAAATAATTCCAAAATTATGTACGATTTAGCAATTATCGGAGCCGGCCCGGCCGGCTTGTCGGCGTCGGTCTATGCTTCGCGCTATGGCGTCAAAAATCTGGTGTTGGGCGTTATTCCGGGCGGATTGATCAATGATTCGCATGAGCTTGGCAATTGGCTGGGCACGGAAAAAATTTCCGGCTATGAATTCGCGCAAAAAGCCCAAGCTCACGCCAAGGCCCTGGGAGCGGAAATAAAACAAACCATGGTGAAAAAAGTTATTCGCAATGGCGACGGTTTTATTTTGGACTTGAGCAACAATGAACAGGCGAGAGCTAAATCAGTTCTCATGGCCATGGGCACCAAACGTCGGCGACTTAATGTCCCGGGCGAGGAGGAATTTGCCGGCAAGGGCGTGTCTTATTGCGCTACTTGTGACGGCTTTTTTTATCGCGGCAAGACCGTAGGGGTGGTTGGCGGCAACGATAGCGCCGCCGCCGCCGCTTTGCACCTGTCTGCGATTGCCGAGCAGGTTTATATCATTTATCGCGGCGAAAAATTGAGAGCCGAGAGTTTTTGGCAGGAGGCGATTGTCAAAGCGAAAAATATCAAGATGATTTATCAAACTGAAATTTCCGCCATCAAGGGATTGGGTAAGTTGTCGGGGGTGGAATTGACCAAGGAGCATGAGGGATCAGCCGACTTGGCGTTGGATGGATTATTTATTGAAGCAGGTTCAGATCCGAGCATTGATTTGGCTAAGCAGGCTGAAGTTGCGGTGGATGATGCCGGCTATATCAAGATTGACGCGTCCGGACAGACTTCTCAGCCTGGTATTTGGGCGGCGGGAGATATTACCGATGGTTCCAACAAATTGAAACAGATTATTACCGCCGCGTCTGAGGGCGCGATTGCCGCCAACAGCATTCAAAAATACCTGCGCCAGCGATAAGAAAGTTATTAACGAATTTAACATTGTTATCATGAACCATGTTTTGGTAAAACTTTTAATTCCACCAAGCAGTTGTTGCCGAATAATCAAGAGGTGTTGCCGTTGATTAATATGATTAATGGCATAATTTAACGTTTTTATGGCAAGCTTTTTACCGGCAATTGCTTGCTGAATCCTCTGATTGGAGTTTTCGCCGGCAGTTTCAGTTTTGGAATCACGTTAATCAGCTATGTTGCCGGCGGCGAACTGTTAAAACGGGGTAGCCAGATTGTAAGCTATTGCAGTGTTTGTTTTTTTCCTTGCCCGGCGCTTGGCCATTATAAAACTGTTGAAAAAATAAAGCGCTTAAAGATTTTGCCAAGCATTAATTCAATCAGATTTATAAAAATGTAATTTTTTATTAAATATTAGGTAAAATTTTTGATAGCATATAATATCTAAGGAATTTAAGGTTTTTCGGGAATAACACCTTGATTTTGTTGGCTTTTTTTATAATTTGCTGTATAATAATTTTGTGGAGAACTTTTTAAATTTAATTAATTACCTGGCAGTAATCCGCCAGGAGAGAAAACATTATGGCAAAAATGACCAAGACCCAATTAATTGGGGCTCTAGCCGATAGTTCAGGCTTGAGCAAGAAGGACGTTGCCGGCTTGCTAGAAAATTTAGCAAACCTCGGCTATAAAGAAACTAAGAAAGCTGGAGAATTTGTCGTGCCTGGCTTTGGAAAATTAGTCAAAGTTGCTCGCAAAGCTAGAATGGGCAGAAATCCCGCTACCGGCGAACAAATCAAAATCGCCGCCAAGACCGTAGTTAAATTCAGAGTAGCCAAAGCGGCTAAGGATGCCATACTATAAAAAGTAAAATTCAACTATAAATACCCCGCCTCACCGAATCCCTGAGGCGGGGTATTTTTGTTTTTAAGCAAGCGATAGAAATAGCAAGTATAAATATTTGCCATAGAACTACCGGCAGGGAGTCGATTGTCGGTTTTGGCGGCAATTGGCAAAAAATAAACCAACAAACGTTGTTTGCTGGTTTTGTGTTTGGCGCCGCTTATGGTATGATTGCGTTTTGTTGATGCTCGGGGTAGAGTAGGCAAGCAGTTTTTTAACATCATCCGAGGTGTTATCAATTATGAGGTAGGCGCTTTTCCAGCCAAGTAAATTGGCCATCTGGTAATTTCGCAAAATTGAGGAGTATGACGACAAATAATTGAGCCTTGCTGCGCACCCGGAATTATACTCATAGGCCTTAGCGAATACCAGCCAAAGGTTGTTAACGCTACCTTTTTTATCCGCTTCACTGAATTCATCTTTGATATTTCCAGTAAACGTACCATCATCAATCAGTTGTATTTCTCCGATGAATTTACGCAGATTGAGTAGTTGATTTTCACTTTGCCAGAAAAATCCCAGAATAATATAAATTGCTGTTTTTTTTATTCACTCTCCTTTGTGATGATTTAAAGCGATATTCGAGTTTGTAAAAAACTTAAGGCGAAAAGACAAATACGGTTTTTTTTATTCCCGCCATTTATCCACATATTGGCCGATGCCAAGAAAGAGCAGTTTGTTTTTTAGTTTGGTGTTAGTATGAAGATATTGCACCAAGGCTGATAACTCCACGTAATATTTATTGCCGATAATTTTATATTTTAACGCTTTGCTGCTAATAGCGCGCCTTACAGTTTTGTTTTGTACTCCCCCGATCTTGGCTGCTTCGGAAATAGATAGCCAAATAATATTAGCAACAGGTTTAGTTAGGATGGTTGTCGTTTTTTCTTTTTTAGCCTTACTTTTTTTGGGTTTATTAAAATCAGCTGAAACTCCTGGTTCAGTTGATTGGTTATCTGGCAACAAAATTATAGAGTTTTTTTGATTTAACATAGTTTAAGTCTAAAACAGCGTAGACTTAAGCAATAATTTTATTTTATTTTAATCTAAAATAACTTTTAAGTCTAAATTTATTTTGACTTAAAAAACGTATTTTTAATTTTTATTCACTATTTTATGAATAATACCTTAATCCAGAAAATATTTCCATCTTGAAATCAATAATAAAATCAAAGCATCTTAATAATTTACAACTTCAGTATGATTATAATCTGTTTTACTAATTTTTAAGTCTATAAATTCATAGACTTAAAGCTTTAGATTAATAATACAAAATATTAAAAATAAAGCAAGGCTTTTTATCTGTTATATTATTTTTTTTCGATAATTAAATATTAACTTTTTAATCAATCTATCCTGACTGAACTTGGTTTTTTTAATCGGTTTTATTATTTGCTGAATATATTCCTATTTATTTCACCTTTTACTTGTTTTTTTAAACCTATTATGTTATGTTTATAATTAACAAATGGGCCAGTTCAGTCCGTTTTTGTTTAGCTTTTTCAAGCAGGTTGCTTGCTATTTTTTAATATTATTTTTCTACTGTAACGTTTTTTTACTTTTTACGTATAATTAAATGATAATAGACGGCATTAAAAATTATTTAAACACCCACGAAAAGATACTCCATCGCCAGTTAAAAAACAAGGAACGGGAAGCTTTTATCAGGTGCTACGATCTTTATGCAGCCGATGTTTATCGTTTTATTTATTTTAAGCTGGGGAACAAAGAAGAAGCGGAAGATTTGACCTCGGCAACTTTTTTAAAAATTTGGAGTTGCGCTCAAGAAGGCAGGGTGATTGACTATGCCACCCTGAAGGCCCTGCTTTACAAGACTGCCCGCAATTTGATCATTGACCACTACCGCAAGAACAAGAAACGGGAAAATATTTCCTTGGACGAAGTTGAGCAGATTGATTTGACCGACGAACAGCAGAATCTGCTCAAGCAAACCGAAGCGAAATTCGCGCAGGAGGTTTTGGCGGAAAATATTACCAAACTGAAAGACGAATATCGCGAGGTGATAATTTTGCGTTTTGTTAATCAGCTTTCTATCGGCGAGATCGCTGAAATATTGGGCAAGACCAGCGGCAATACCCGCGTATTGGTTTTCCGGGCGCTAGGCGCTCTGCGCGAATTGATCAACCAAAGCAAATTGAACAAATGAACGAACGAGATATCATCAAACAATTGCATAGCTTAAAACAGATTGAACCAGATTCAAATTGGCAAGCCAAGAATCGGGAGATTTTGTATAGTCAGGTTTTTAGCCAATCAACCGCGCCCCAAAATCCGGAGAGCTTGTTTGCTAGTTTGTCGGCCGGGTTGGATTATGCCGCCGGCAGATTTTCGGCGGTTTTCCTCCAGCCGGCTTGGGTAGCGGCTTCCATTATTTTGGTTTTCACCTTGAGCATCGGCGGGAGCGTCTATGCCTCGCGCAACGCCAAGCCGGGCGATTCCCTCTATGTCGCCAAGATGATCAGCGAGAAGGCGCATCTGGCCGTTACTTTCAACGAAACGGAAAAGGCCAAGCTGGGAGTGACTTTCGCCGGCAACCGCGCCAAAGAGATTACGCAAATCCTGGCCGAACCATCCGACAACAAAGAAGCGCAAGCCGAGCAGGTCAAGCAACTGGAGAGCGATTTTAAAAAAGAAATTTCCACCGTCATTACCCGCTTGTCCAAAGCCAAGGTCGCCAAGCAAACCCCCGAGAATGAACAGCCGGCTGAAAACAACCAGGAAGAAAAATCAAACCCCGAAGAAATAGGAGTTTTCGGAGCTAATCTGGGAAAAGACAACAAGAGAATGGAAATATTTGAACAGCAAAAAACTGAACCGATCACAACTGTAAGCTCCGAAGCCAAACCTCAGGCAGCGGAAGCCAAGCCAAGCCAGCAGTCCACCTCCACCGAAGAAGCCAAGCCGGCTACCGCCAAGCCCGCTCAGATTGAGAAAGTATTGCAAGAGGCCGAGAAATTATTAATAGAAGAAAAAAATATTCAAGGCAGTTTGGATAAATTGGATGAAGCTAAAGTGATTATCAATAATCCGGAGTCGAAGGCAGCAGGAGAGACGGACGCAACCTCAACCCAGAAGTAATTTTCATTTTCCAATTATCAATTTTCATTGAATTTTCAATGATGCAATTTTCAAATAATAATTATAACATGGAAGAACGTACCGCTAAATTGGGTGAAGAGGTGATAAAATTTTGCAAGAGTATTAAATTAGATATAATCAACAAGCCAGTTACAAACCAACTGATACGTTCAGGTACTAGCATTGGAGCAAACTACTGTGAAGCTAATAATGCCAGCTCAAGGAAGGATTTTAAGGATAAAATTTTCATCTGCAAGAAAGAAGCCCAAGAAACAAAACATTGGCTCAGGATGATGTCGCAATGTGTTCCGGAAAGAAAAGAAGATTTGAGAAAAATTTGGCAAGAAGTTCAAGGAATAACAATGATTTTTCAGAAAATTATCTCAACCTTGAGGGAAGGAAATAATTGAAAATTTATTGTAAATTGGAAAATGGTAATTGTAAATTAAACTTTAGCGCCGATCAATTTTTCCATCTATAATAGGCGGGAGAATTAATCCGCGTTAAGCGGATTGGGTTAGACTAGCAAGGTCGATTCCGCCCTTGGCGGTAGGTTTGACCAAAACTAATTAAACTTGCTTTTTACAATTTTTTGCGAAAATAAACGTCTTAAAAGAAGAGTAAACCAACAAAGCTTCCCCGCTTCACTTGCCATCAAGGCAGCGGACGGGCAGTACTTCCCATGCATTTACTTCCCGCCGAAACCGTCTTTGACGATAGGCGAGGCGGGGGAACGGGATTCCGGTTGATTTGCTCAACCGCCAAGACGCGGTTTTTCCAAAAGGTAAAATAGCACGAAAGGAAGTTTTCTATGGAAAGATTAAGAAAAGCATTTGTCGCCGGCATAATCTTCACCACCGTATTGTCAATGAGCGTAGTTGTAGCGCCAAACGTAGGCGCTGCCGCTGCCGATGGTGATTTGATTAAAATGGACGGACTATCATCCGTTTATTACTTGTCTGGCGGCAAGAGATACGTTTTCCCTAATGAGCAAACATATTTTTCCTGGTACGGCGATTTCTCCTCTGTTAAGACTATTCCTCAATCCGAGTTAGAGTCTTATCCATTGGCCAAGAACGTCGCCATGAGATCAGGAACTAAGTTAGTTAAGATTACCACCGACCCCAAGGTCTACGCCGTTGAACCGAATGGCAGCCTGGTTTGGGTCCCGAGCGAAGCGGTAGCCAGCGCTCTGTATGGCGCCAATTGGGCCAAGAGAGTTGTTGACATACCAGACGCCTTCTTCACCAACTACACCGTGTCTTCATCGCAGGTAAGCGCTTCCGCTTATCCGGCTGGCAGTTTGGTTAAATGGGCCGGCTCAGCCGACGTCTACTACATTAGCGCCGACGGCAAAGCCCAGAAGATCGCTACTGAAGCCGCTTTTGAAGCCAATCGCTTCAACTGGAACAATGTAAACACTGCTCCAGCCTCAGTCGCTATGCCTGCCGCTGGCGCAGATATTACCGGCGCTGTCGCGAGCATTATTGACACGTCATCTGGCGCGGGCGGAACCGCCGGCGCTGGCACCGGTCTTATGGTCTCATTGGCCTCTAACACGCCAGCCACCAGCAACATCCCTAACAGCGCAACCGGCGTTGTGTTCACGAAAGTGAATTTCACCGCATCCCAAGATGGCGATACCACTATTACCGGATTGGTTGTCAAAAGATCGGCCTTGGGTGCATATAACGACTTGCCAAAAGTCTACATCTATGATGGCGCAACCAGATTAACCACCGGAAAATCCATCAGCGCAAGCACTAACGAAGCGCTGTTCCACAACCTGAGCATTGTGATTGCGAAAGGCACTACCAAGACTTTATCCTTGGTGGCTGATATTGCGGCAACTGGCGGTTATAATGCCCTGGGCATCGCTTCAGCTTCGGCTATTACCACCAATGGCGCTGGTGTTTCCGGCTCATTCCCGGTTACTGGCAATGCCATGTCAATCAGCACTGTTTCAGTTGGTAAAACCGATGTTGAATCAAACACTTCAAATAATAGCAAAAAAATTGGCGAAACCAATGTAGATGTTGCCAGTTTTACTGTTAATGTAAATAATACAGAGGATGCCCAGTTTAAGGGCATTACTTTGTACAACAGTGGACGCGATATCTTGAATAATTTAAAGATGTATCGCGGTTCTGATTTGGTGGCCACCGCGGTAAAGAGCGGAAGCAATTTCGTATTTACCTTGGCCACGCCTTATGAAATCGCCAAGGGTCAATCTGCGACCTTCACCGTCAAAGGTGATATCGGCGGTCGTAAGGGCGACACCGCCACCCTATATGTGCGTTATAGCGCCGATGTGGTCGTGGTTGGCAAAACCTATGGTTATAATTTAACCGTAGACGGAACAATAGGCGGCAACGCAACGGCTTCATATGTTGATGAAGCTGTTACCGGCACTGTTACCGCTTTGTCAAGCAATACTACTACCGCTCAAGCCGGTCAATTGACTGTTGCTTGGACTGCTCCAAACGCGGCCACTGTATCAAAGAACACTAACAACGTGGTCTTGATGAAATTCAATTTGACCGCGCAGAACAATTTGGATATTTCCAAGTTTACTGTTGCGGTAAGCGGCACGAATTTGCATTCTGGCGACCTTGAAAACCTGGATCTGATGATCGACGGCGTCATTGTCGGAACCAAATCAACAGTTGCTACTACTACTAACAATGTCTTTACCGAAAACTTTAGCCTGCCTGCCGGCAGAACTGTTGAAGGCCAAATCGTTGTTGATGTTACAACTTCAGCCACTGGTAATGAAACTTTATTTGCAACCGTCAGAGATCTGACAAATACTGTAAATTTTGTTGCCAAAACCAATGATGGCGACACGATAACTGAAGTTATTCCTTCTGGCGATATTATCGGCAAGACTATGACCGTTGCTGCCGCTACTTTGACCTATAATCTAGGTTCAAGCCCGGCTTCTGGCCAGACATTCGTTAAGAACTCCACCAATGCCCCGGTTGTCGGCTTCGCTTTCACTGCGGGTCCAGCCGCTGATGTCAAGATTACTTCTTTGAAGTATTCCGCTTACCTCAAGAGCAGTTCAACTGCCGCTTGGGTAACCAATCAAACTTCAGGAGCCAGAACTGTGATTACCAGCGTTGGCATCTATGATGCTGCCGCCCCGGACACTTTATTAGCCCCGAAGAAGGCTTTGACCATCGGAGCAACCGATATCACCGTTACTTTCGATAGTTTGGGCTTCGTTGTGCCAAAAGGCACCTCCAAAGTTTTGATTGCCAAGGTTGATTTGTCAAATAGTTTCGTTAATAACGACGGAACCGACATCATCGCTTTGGACATCGCCGCTGTAGGAAGCATAGTAGCTGAATACGGATCAGGCACAAACTTGACTGCACAAACTGGTATAAGTAATAACAATCCAGATGCAGGTGTTTTTCAGACTGTTACTGACAGCGGTACCTTGACCATGAGTCTTGATGCCGGCACTCCAGTAGCTAATTTAGTGTTAGCTGGCGCCCAGGGAGTTCCTTTCACTAAAGTGAAATTCTCAGCGTCCAAAGAAGCTTTCACTATCAGCAAACTGAGAGTTACTAACAGCGCTAATAGCAGCAACTTTACTTCTATTGCTTTGCAATATGTAGATAAAAATGGCGTTACCCAGACTCAGGCTGGAAGTTTCGTTGGTACAGTTTCAAATTTCACCGGATTGAGCATTTATGTTGATAGCGGCAAGACTGCGGTCGTAACCGTATTGGGCAACATGAATACCATCGGTGGAGGAGCAGCCAATGAAAATGCATCAGCTTTGACCGTAGATACTACCGCAGACTTTAAGGCTTCAGCTGCTTCAGGTGACATTACGGCCGTTTCTTCTGGCGCAACTGCCGCAACAGGAGCGGCCATGACCCTATATAAGAGCGTACCGACCGTTGCTTTTGCCTCAAACACTCCATCAGGCACTTTGATTCCAGCCACCAATACGCATGTTGGCAAGATCAATATCACTGCTGATGGTGGTGACGATATAACTTTCTCGAACATTACTTCTTCAAGTTCGATCAGAATCTATGTCAACACCGCTACTCAGGGAGATGTATTTGGCAAAGCCATTTCTGTCAAAAACAAGAATGGTGAAACTCTATGCAGCGGAACCGTTGCCACCTCTTCAACAGAAAATTTCTTTAATTGCAATTTTGCAACCAAGGCCTTATCTGTTGGCGCTGGCACTACTGAAGCAATTGATGTTTACCTGGATACCACTTCTCTGTCTATCGCTGGTAAATCAGTCCAGCTTTCATTAAATGATTCACTTAATTCCAATTTCATCTGGGGTATTGTCGGAACTGGTAACTATAATACCGGTACCATCACCCTGCGCGGAAACAAGTATGGCGGATCATTGGTGAAACCGTAATAGATTAGCACTTCTATATAAGTTTTTCGATAGCTAAAATCGAACACTCCGACCTCGGTCTAGCAATAGGCCGAGGTCGGTTTTATTTAAGGAAAGGCGGGGGACGGCAGAGAGGTTTCACCTCTATTTTCTTTTATGATAATATTATAAATAGGTACTTAAGCATATTGTTTATGCCAAAGGCAAAAATAAATTTTCAAAATGGAGATTTTTATCATATCTATAACCGCGGAGTTGATAAGAGAATTGTTTTCAATGACGAGAAGGATTATGCGCGCTTTTTATTTAGTTTAATGGAATTTAACAGAAAAGAAGTAGTCGGCAGTTTATATCAGCTGAAATTCCATAAAAATAGCAAGATTAATACCAAGGTATCCGATTCCCAATTGGGATCCGATTCCCAATTGGGAATCGGATACCCAAGCTCGTTTCCAAGTTCAAGCTTGGTTGAAATTATCGCTTTTGGTTTATTGCCAAACCATTTTCATATAATACTGAAGCAATCAACCGATAAAGGCGTTTCAAAGTTTATGCACAAGGTTAGTTTAGGCTATACCAATTATTTTAATATAAAATACCAACGATCGGGCGTTTTGTTCCAGGGCAAGTATAAGGTCGTAAAAATTGAATCAGACAGTCAACTGCTTTATTTGTCAGCCTATATCCACGGCAACCCGGAGATCCACCGGATCGGCCGGGCGGAAAAATATCTTTGGAGCAGCTATGGGGATTATCTTGGCCGGCCAGCTAACCAAACAATGGCCAATAAAAATATTATCTTAAAAGAGTTTAGCGAAATTTCCGATTATCGCGATTATGTTAAAACAGTGGTTAAAGATTCAGGGAAGAGGAAGGAAGAGAAAAAAGAGGAGATAGAATATAGAGAAACCTAAGTTTCCAAGCTTTTCCTTTTGAAATTCATAGTTTTGCTAAAAAAATTATTTTTTGCTAAGATTATAGCATTAATCGTTTTATAAATTTTTTATGACCCAACAAATATATCTCTGGATTTTGCGCGCCGGATCGTGGCTGGCGCTGTTTTCAGTTTTTATCGTAGCCCCGCGCCTGCTTTTTCCCTATATCACGGGCAAGCAAATATATTTTAATATTTTATTGGAGGTATTAGCGGTAGCATGGATCGCCTTGATCGTTAAATATCCGGAGTGGCGGCCCAAAAAATCCCTAATCAGTTGGGGGCTGCTCGCTTATTTTGCCATCGTGCTGGTTACTTGCTTTACCGGCGTTGATTTCAATCTCAGTTTCTGGGGTGATATTGAGCGAATGCTTGGCTGGTTTCATTTGGCGCATTTTTTGATTTTTTATTTTATTTTAATTACCGTAATGCGCCGGTGGCAGGATTGGCGCAATCTATTGATTTTTTCCGTGGCCGTGGCGGCTTTGAACTGCATCTATGGCATGGGCAGGACGGAAGCTTGGATGACTATCGGCAATACCGCTTATGTTTCCGGTTATCTGATTTTCAATATGTTTTTCGCCGTTCTGTTGTTTTTGCGCGAGCCGAACAAGGTATGGCGCTGGGGATATCTCGCGCCCTTGCCACTGCTACTCCAGGCTTTTGTCCGTGCCGATACTACCGGAGCGGCCGTGGGCATGATGGCTGGCATTGCCGTGATGTTTTCCGTGATCTTGTTGTTTGCCAAGGACAAGCGCTTGCGCTTCGGTTTCCTGGGAGCCTTCATCGTCCTGATCACCCTAACCAGCTTTCTCTTCGCTAACCGCCAAGAGCCGTGGCTCAAGAATACTACTATTGGCAAGATTTTGGTGGATATTTCTTTTAATAAATATACTTTCCAGACGCGCCTGATTTCATGGCGCGGCGCTTACCGTGATTTCGCCAACCATCCGCTGCTGGGAACCGGCCACGGCAACTACGCCGTTACTTTTGATAAGTATTTTGATCCGAAATTTTACACCCACTCCGAGAGCGAGACATATTTTGACCGCGCGCACAACAACCTGATAGATATCGTTTCCACCACCGGCATCTTGGGGCTAATAGCGTATTTGTCGGTTTTTGTCGCTGTGGCATATTATTTGATTATAGCTTATCGCCGCGATCGCTTGACTTTGGCCGAGTTCTCTCTGCTGACCGGTTTGATCACGGCGTATTTTGTCCAGAATCTGGCAGTATTTGATTCGCTGGCAACCTATATCGGACTGATGATCACCCTGGGATTGATTAGCTGGCTGGGTAGAGCAGAGGAAGAAGAGATCAAGGCTTACAATCGTCCCTTTGAAAATAAGGAAATCGTAGCCTTGGCGGTGGCTGGAATTTTGTCGCTGTTAGTTATTTATAATTATAATTATCAAGTACTGCAAATGCTGGTTGGTACGATTGACGGCCAGCGCTCAGCCAACAATCTGGATGTAGCGACCCAGGTTTATCGCCAGGCTTTGAGCTATAAAACCGGTTTGGACCGCGACAGCCGAACCAGCCTGATCAGGCTCTATGTCGGCAACTTATCCGCTTTGCAAAAAATGGAGCGGTCCAAGGCCGAGGCTAACCTGGAATATGCCATCGGTTTGGCTCAAGCCAATGTTGACTATAACCCGCATGACACTTTGAACCAGCTGATGCTCGCACAAATATATAATCTGGCAGCCGATTTCTATAGCCAGGACCAAGCCAAATTTGACAAACATCTCAAGCTGGCCGAAGAAGCGATAAATAAATCCATTGCCGCCAGTCCGGGCAGAGTTACCAATTATTATTATCAAGCGCAGATTTATCTGAATAAAAAAGACATGGAGCAGGCGATCAAGACTTTGGAATACGCTGTCAGTTTGAACGAAAATTACAGCGAATCGCGCTGCCACTTGGGCAAGATCCTGCTGTTCTATAAGCAGGAAGAACGGGGACTGGAAGAAATAGGGAAGTGCGTTGATTTGGGAGGAGCTTATCGGCTTTCGCCGGCGTCGCTGGTGAAGAGCGTTATCAATCAGTTTGCCGCCCGGGAAGAATATGACAGAGTGGGCAAGCTATTCAAGCAGTTGATCGCGCTTGAACCAAATGTGGCGGATAACTATGTCAATCTGGCAAAGCTGTTCAAATTGATCGGAGACAAGGAGCAGGCCAAGGCGGCGGCGCAAAAAGCGGCCGAGATTGATCCGGCAATCAAGGATCAAGCGGAGCAATTTATCAGAGGGCTTTAATTTGGCAGTTGAGGGAGACCAGACAAAAGGACAAAAAAATTTTTTAGGCCTTATATAATGTTTTATTAAAAACTATGCCCCAAGGAGGGACAAGATAACCATTGCGTCAAGCCGTGGTTATTTTTGTTTAAAAATAAATTTATGAAAAAAAGCCTCAAAATTTTAGTTATCGTCGCGGCCGTGGCAGCGTTGTTGTTAGTCGGCTATCTGGCATATATCAGATACCTAATCAGCCAAGGCGAGCTGGTAAAATGGGACAACCAATGGTATGCCAAGGAGCAATTGGCGGCCAAGTATCCGCCTCAAGTCTATGATGTGCCGGAAAAAAATACACCGGAAGAAGTTTATGCCGCGTTCAGGCAGGCCCTACTTGATGGCGAAATTGAAACAGCTCTTGGTTTTATCGTTGAGAAAAAACAGGAGCAGTATCGGAATGCTTTTGAGAATAAAGAAAAATTTGATGTCTGGGTTAAAAAATTGCCCGCGACAATTAAATTAGAAAATAAGCACGGTAATCTTGCTAATTATGACATTGATATGAATACTAAAAATAAAAATACGACAACTTTTTTAAAAAACAACAAAGGTTATTGGAAGATAGACTCAATTTAGTTTGGAGTTATTGTTTTAAACATATTAGGACTTACGCGTTTGACATTATGCGAAGTAATTTCTGAAATAAATTATAAAAATTCAGCCTATTTTTATATCTAAAATTAGATTATTTTTTAAAAAGTTATAAAAATAGCATCAAACGCGTAAGTCCTATTTATAAGATTAAAAAATAAAAAATATGCAAGGAGGGAAATTTATTTTGATTTTTGTTTGTTTAATGCTCGGGTTTTTTCACTTGGCCGATAGTTATGACAATCAGGTGATCCATCCGTCGCTGAGCCTGGCGGCAGTGGAACTGTATAATAGCCAAGCGAGCCGGGCAATCAGCGCCGAACAGAGCCGCTTGATCATAGCCGGATCCATCGCCGAAGACGCCGACCCGAGATACCTCAACCATTTCTACGATCCGACTACCGGCCAAGGCCTGTCAGACGGCGCTTTCACCGGTTTGCCGGCCAAGGCATGGGCGATCAAGCAGGACAGCGCGACCGGAGATTATTCCGAGGAGGCGATCTTGAAAAATTACCGCTCCGGCAATCTGAACCGCGCCTATCAAGGCATCGGCCATCAGTTGCACTTGATTCAAGATATGGCGGTGCCGGCTCATGTCAGAAACGATGCCCACCCGGGAGGCGATCCTTATGAAGCTTGGGCCGAACAATACGGACAAGTCAATCAGGCAAGATTAAAGTTTATTGACGTAGCTGACTTGAATAGCGCTTTTGATAGTTTGGCTGGTTATACAAATAGTAATTTTTTTAGCAAAGATTCAATTAATATTAATAATTTAGATAATTATTCATACTTCATAAAATTGGTTGACGGTAAGAATAGATTGTATTTTTTAAATAATATAGGCAATAAATCATATATATTATTTTATTCAAAAAATCCTGATTCAATTAATCCAATTTTTCAGATTGACGATGATTTAAATTTATTTATTGACTACTGGAACATGCTCTATCCTCAAGCGGTCGGGTATAGCGCCGGAGTAATTGATTATTTTGAAAAAAAATTTAGAGCTGTTGACCAAGAAGAAAAAGCCATTTCCAATTTAAGTTGGTGGCGCAATTTGTCCAATCAACTAACGTCGGCAGTTAGCGGATTTTGGTCCGAGTTGCGGTATGGCTGGGGCGATACCTTGCTGGCGGGAAGAATTGAAGTAGGCAATGTAGTAGGTTGGACTATAAAAACAGGGAAAACCGGCGCGCGCGAAGTCGGTTTTTTTGTGGAAGCAAATCAGGAAACGGTAGAGCAGGCAGCGGTATTAGGCATAAAAATCAGCCAAGAGTTGGCTGAAAATGCCGTAAAATTGGTTACCAAATCTTTGCCACGGCAAAATCTGCCCCAATCGGTTCAGATCAGAGAAAATACCGCCGTAAATCCCGCAGAGGAAAGCCGTCCGGCAAGCATCGCTCCGCTTGGCCAGCCGGCGCCGTTGGCAGACGAACCTTTGCTTGGATTGATCAACCCCGAATCCAAGAGGACAGCCAACCAGCCGGTATTTTTTTCCGGCAACAACGCGGTTGCCCCGGAAACAGCTATTATCAGCAAGCCGCCGCTTTTTGCCAGCTCCAGTGAAGCCGGCTTTGTTTTTTCTTCCAATGAACAGGGGACTTTTCTTTGCTCGCTGGATGACGGCGCTTGGTTTGCCTGTCCGGCCAATTCAATTTTTAGCAACTTGTCAGCCGGCGAGCGCAAATTGTCAGTCAAAGCCGTTGATCGAATCCATAACCAAGACCAGACACCGGCCGAATATGTTTGGCAGATTGATCTAACAGCTCCTGTTGTCGGCTTGGTTTCCGGACCTGATTTGATTGCCAGCTCGTCAGAGGCCGGTTTTTTATTTTCTTCAAGCGAAGAGCCGGTGGATTTTTCCTGCCGTTTGGACGACCGCGTTTTGCAAATTTGCGGAGCCAGCACCACCGTTTCCCAGCTGGCAGAAGGAGCCCACGCTTTTTACATCAAAGCAACCGACAGAGCCGGCAATCAAAGCCTGGTCTATCTATATAACTGGCTAGTTGATACCGTGGCGCCAACTTCATCTCTTGCTTCCATGCCCGGCGAGTATGATAAAACCGGTTTTGCCGTGTCTTGGTCGGGTGAAGATATTGGCAGCGGTTTAGCCGACTACGACATAGCATACCAGGCCGGCGGTTTTGGCCGGGTTGCTTGGATTAGCGCCACAACCGCCACCAGCGCTATTTTTGATTTGGCGCTGGAACCGGGCGTTTTGATAAATTTTTATTCTCGGGCTCGCGATAATGCCGGAAATATTTCCAGCTGGTGCGCCGGCGCCACCACTAGTCTGGCCACTCATCGCGCCAACCACCTGGTAATCAGCGAACTGGCAACTCGCGGCCCAAGCGGAGCCAATGATGAGTTTGTGGAACTCTACAATCCAACCGCCGACACCATCGCTTTGACCGGCTGGAAACTGCAGTATCAATCCGCTTCCGGCACGGTTTGGGTTAACAAAGCCGGCAGCAACGGCTTGACCGGCGGTCTGGTATATCCTAATAAATATTATCTGCTAGCCGGAAATGGCTACAGCCTTGCGCAACGTCCCGATTACCGCCATAGCGCCAACTGGGGCTTGTCTGACGAAGGGGGCCATCTGAGGCTAGTAAATAATTTGGGCGTAGAAATAGACCGATTGGGCTATGGCACCGCCGCCAATCCGATAGTAATGGCGGTTAAGGGCGATTTTTCCTCCGGAGCCATGGTTGAACGCAAAGCCGTCGCTACATCCACGGCGGAAACTATGGCCAGAGGCGGAGCGCACGAAAATTTGGGCAACGGTTACGACAGCCATGACAACAGCCGGGATTTTTTCGTCAAAACAATTCCCGCCCCGCAAGCCGGGGCCAACTCCGCCGAACCCAGAAGCGCGGCCGATAACCTGCTTCATCTTTGGCATTTTGACGAATGCGAAGGCGGTTATGCTTACGATAGCGTCGGCGGCCAAACTATTAGGCAGAAAACTTTTTGGACGCCCGGACGTTGGGGCTGCGCCAGCCGTCAATCGTGGCAACCAGAATACGCTATCGTCGAAACCTTCAGCCAGCCGATCTCCGGCAATCAGGTGTCTTTGTCTTATTATTGGCGCAATTATTTATACCCGGAAGAAGGGCGGGGGCATGTTTATCTCTTGGATAGTTCCGGCAAGATAATGATCGGCATTGCGCCTTCGCGCTATCATATTACCTTGTATTGCGGCATTAGAGTTCATAGGACGAATTATTTCGATGTTGAGCCTGACGGCACCAAGACGATTATGCCGAATGACAACAATTGGCATCAGATATTTTTGTCTTATGATCAGAATGGATTGTTTTTTTATGTGGACGGAGAATTTTATCACTCGCTCCACGATTGCGGCAATCTAAACGACATCGCCAGCCTGAAAATAGCCGGCGAGAATTTTCCGGTAGAGCGCGATGAATTAGCTATTTGGAATAGGGCTTTTGGCGCCGAAGAAATCGTCGAAATTTACTCAGCGCAACGGCCGTTTAATCCGTACCAAGAGCGCAAATCGCAGACGGCGCCCGAGCTGGCCCATCGCTGGAGCTTTACCGAAGGCGAGGGCGCAACCGCAGCCGACAGCATCGGTTTGACGGCTTTGCCGATGAATGGCTGGTGGGAGGACGGAAAAACGGGCGGAGGCTTGGGGCATACTTGGGGCGCTAACCGCGATATTTATGCGGAGTTTGATCGGCCGATTGCCAGCCGCGATTTGTCGCTTGATTTTTGGTATCGCAATACGGCGCACCCTGATGAGGGGCGGGGAAGGATCGTCCTCAAAAACGCTCGCAACGAGAAAATTTTCGGTTTGATGCCCTCTATTTATACCGGTTATTATTATTTTGACAACAGCTCAATATATTTAGGAAGTATTTTGTTCAATGATAAATTGTGGCATCATTATGCCATTGTTTACGATTCCTATCGTTATAAGTTTTTTGTTTATTTAGACGGACAAGAGATTTATCAAAAGCCAGCGGTTTGGCTTAACAGCCCGTTGACCAGCCTGGAAATTGTTGGTGAAAATTGGTCATATACTTTTGACGAAATCTCCATCTGGCAAGGAGCTTTAACGCCGGTTCAAGTACGGAATATTTATCTGACAGGCGAGCTATAAGCCGGCTATTGAATAAAATAAAAACCGCGTTTGGCTGACCTGCCCTATCTGAATAACAGGTTGGCTAATACGCACTCGAGACCACTCAGACTGGGACGCGGATTCGGCACTGATTTAAATAAGATTTTTTGAAGGAATTATACGACTTTGCTCAAGCGAATTTTGAACTAAACGGCTGATCTTTGCTCCTCTTCCGTCGCTTTGATATTAAACACTTATTAATTGCATTATTGCCATACAACACGGGACTGTCGCCAATTGCTAAAATTAGCACAGATTTTTTAGGCATTTTTAACGCTTAAAAAGATAATTATAGCGGTTATTGGCGTTGCTATTTTTCAGTCTAATTGTTATAATATTTCTATGGAAAACAGTAAAATAAAATTTAATTGGCCACTGGTCGGCAATCAACAGATTGCCGGTTATTTGTCTAAGATTATCACCAAAAGCAGAACGGAGAGCAGTTTCTTTGCTAGCGGCAGCTATATTTTTTACGGTCCGAATAATCTGGGAAAAACAACTGCGGCTAATTATTTTGCTAATAGCTTGGTTTGTCAGACGGCAGACGGAAATCAGCCGTATGGTTTGCCTTGCGGTAAGTGCGACACCTGCCGGCAAATCAACCTTGGTGTTTACGGCGATATTTACCAAGTCAAACTGGAAGATGACAAGAAAGAAATCAGCATTGAGCAAGTCAGGGATTTTATCCATAGTTTGGGTATGAGCTCGTTTTTCAATTCCTATAAAATAGGCATTATCAAGGACGCCGAGGCCTTGAGTGAAAAAGCGGCGAACGCCATGTTGAAAACCTTGGAGGAGCCGAGAAGTCGGGTGATTATCATACTGATCGCAAAAAATTTGTCGGCTTTGCCGGCGACGATCGCTTCGCGCAGCCAAATTTTGGAATTCAAGCCGGTACCGTCCGAAGTAATCTACGACTATCTGTTAAAAGAGCGCCAGGCCAAGCGTAGCGAAGCCAAAAATTTCTCCCATCTTTGTTCGGGCAAGCCGGCGCTGGCGGTTAAGTTTTTGGAAAATCAGGATTTTTTTAAAGCATATCAAGAGCGGGCCAAGATTTTTCTGGATTTCCACAGCCAAGACCTGAATGCCAGAATGTCCGGCATTGAGAACATTTTGGGAGCTAAAGCCTCCGGACAAGCCGCTGCCAGGGTGGCTGCTAAGATTCTTGAGTCTTGGCAGGCGATAGTCCGCGACTTGCTCCTGCTTCAAGCCAATCAAGAGAATCTGGTTCAGCACCAGTTTTATTTGCCTCAGTTGCAAGAGTTGATCAGAAAGATGCCCCTGGCTAAGCTTTTGTCCATAAACCAATCGCTGGCGTTGTCTCGAGAATATTTGCAGGCCAATGTCAGCCCGCGAGCGGTCTTGGAGCTGGCGGCCCTTGGCGTTTAACCTTTGTTTTTTATAATAACATAAAAATATGATGACCAAAGTGAAAATTTTATTATTGGCTTGCGCATTAATCCTTATCACCTCAGCTTGCTCCATCAGCTTCAATGCTGGAGGCAGTGATTCCAACGAATCAGCCGGCGGCATCTTTAAATCAACCAATCAAGGCGATCTTTGGTCCAGAAAAAACGCCGTGCCGACCATCAGCGGCAAGCCGGTTAGCATCGGCGCGCTAGATAATGTTTCTTTTATTATTGACCCGGGCGATCGGCAGGCGCTTTATTACGGTTCGCTGGCGAACGGCCTGTTTTTTACTTATGACGGCGCTGATACTTGGCAATTGGCCAAGAGTTTGGGCAAAGTGACGGTGCGCGCAGTCGCGGTTGATCCGCAGAACCGCTGTTTGATCTACGTCGCGGTTGATAACAAAGCATTGAAGTCAAACGATTGCAGCCGCAGCTGGAAACAGATTTATTATGACAACGATTTGACGGTAACCATCAACGCGATTAACATTGATTTCAAGAAAAGCGAAGTGGTTTACATAGGCACCTCGCGCGGCGAGATCATTAGAAGCTTTGACTATGGAGAAAATTGGCAGACTTTAAACCGTTTTGCCGGAGCAGTCAGCCGAATTGCCATCAGTCCGCATGACAATCGAGTTATATTTGTCGCTACCTTGCGTGACGGCTTGCACCGCACGAACAATGGCGGAAATGTCTGGACCAATTTGAATGAGCACTATCGTGATTTTGACGGCGCTAATATTTTCAAGGAAATTGTCCTGCCAGCCGCCGAGCAGAACTTGGTATTCTTGGCCAGCAATTACGGCTTGCTAAAATCAACCGACAACGGCGATAGTTGGGAAAAAATATCTTTACTTACTCCGGAAGAGCATGCTACCATTAATTCGCTGGCAGTAAATCCGAAAAATGCCAAGGAAATATATTATGTCACCAACACCACTTTTTATCGTTCGTTGGACGGAGGAGAGAGTTGGAATACCAAGAAATTGCCATCCGGACGAGCCGGCTGGAAATTGCTGATTGACCATGAAACGCCCACTACTTTGTATTTATCAGTCAAGAAACTGCAAAAATAATTTGTTTTTGATCTAATTAAGCTACAATAAAAATATGAATAAATATTTGCAAGGCAAGCAGGAGGATTTTGAAAAAGCGATTGAATTTTTTCAAAAAGATATCGCGACTTTGCGCACCGGTCGCGCCAATCCCGCTATCCTGGACGGTATTATGGTGGAGGTTTACGGCAGCAAGATGCCGATTAGCGGTTTGGCCACCATCAACGTGTCGGAGGCCAGAAGCATCGTTATCGCTCCCTGGGACAAGAGTTCGTTGAAAGAAATTGAAAAAGCGGTTACCGCCGCTAATTTGGGAGTTTCGGCGGTTAACGAAGGCGGCAGAGTGAGGGTAACCGTGCCGCAATTAACCGAAGAGAACCGCCGCGAATTAGTAAAGAAATTAAATGAAAAAATGGAAGAAGCCAGAATCGCACTGCGCCAAGTGCGCGAAGAAGCCAAAAACGAAGTAGGGCAAGCTTTTGACGACAAGGAAGTGAGCGAGGACGACAAATTCCGCTTCATTAAGGAGTTAGACGAAGAAGTGGTCAAGCTAAACGCCGAGCTAAAAGCTATCCGCGATAAGAAGGAAGGCGAGATAATGACGATATAAAAAATTAGAAATAATTTACAATTTTCAGTTAACAATTTACGTTGAATTTTCAATAAGGCAATTTTCAAACAGTAACAGAAGGATTAAGATTCAGAGAAAGTTTATAATTAGTCGATGTGAGGTAATTGGAAATTGGTAATTTACTGAAAAATGAGAATTGATAAATTTAGATTGTAGAAGAATCGCTTTCAATTCCTCGTGGATCACTCCGGCAAACTCTCTTTTATTTTTATCCAAATTGCCGTTATCCCGGAGGTACCTGGCTTTCCGGATGATATTCGACCAGCAGATCTGCTGGTCGCCGGGCATGTTTTTGTAGCCGGGATAACAATCGGCAACCCTGACGCCGGTATAGCCATGGAGCAGGTTGAACGCATTGCCCTTGCCTCGGTTTTTGCCGATCAGAAGCACCGCTTCCTCGGTATTGCCCGAGACCATGATCCAATTGTAATTTTTTCATTGCCGATCTGATGGCACGGTTGTCGGCGCCATTGCCACTGCCATTTTTGCCGTTATCGTCGCCGTCTTCATCTTTGTCTTTCTTCTTTTTTTCTTGCCAAGTATTATCTCTTCCAGTTCGACCATACGAAGAAGGGCGGTTTCCAATTTTTCCTTTAAATCTTTATTTTCTTTTTCCAGCTCGTTTACCCTTGATCGCAATCTGGCATTGTCATTGATCAACCTGGAAATGACTTGTTTTTGTTCTATTGTAATTTTCGCCTTGCTTATATATCTATATTTTTAACCTTCGAGTTGAGAAACTCGGGTTTCAAGCTAGTCTTACCACTGCTTTTTGGTTTTCCGCCACACTATATAGTGTAGAGCCCCACCCCCCCCATTGACAAAGAAGAATGTTTAAGATAATATGTCGAAAGAAATGCGACAGTCCATGGGCGGGATGCTTAAAGAGGTTACAAATTTTGACGGTGGCCGAGCCAACTATAATGACGATGGTTGGGCGTTGGAGCAGGCATCGGAAAGACTCAGAAAGCCAATGAAAAGTTTTTAATCGTGCTTTCCGACGGTTTGCCGGAAGAATCGCCCCAGCATTCGGGTTCGACTTACGATTTAAGCGCCCAAATCAAACGAATTCTTGATGAAACTGATCAAAAATTGATCGGTTTGGGCATCGGGCGTGGCACGGAACATGTTGAAAAATATTACCCCTCAAGCCTTGCCAATATACCGATTGAGGAAATGGGGCGAAAGTTAGCGGACGTGATTAGGGAGGCTATTGAAAATTACGATAAATTTTGATATCATTTTAATATGAAGAATTCTAAAACCTTGGAATTATTTTTAAGCCGAGCAAACTCTCAAAAAGAGCCGGTTTTTATAATTGCCGAAAACAATAAGGAGGTTAAGGAATGTCAGATCATTGTTGAAGAAGCAGGATATAAACAGGCAAAGACTGTTAAGGATTTGATGAAAGAATCAAAGACGATTAACAAGAAATACATTGTCGTGCAAGATAGCGATAACCTAAAAGACATTTACGATTTTACGGTTCAATATCCTACCGGTCAGGTTGAGATTTACGATAAAAAGAATTTAACCACGGATGTATTGAATTCGAATTATAAAAATACCAGTTTTTTATTTTTAGCGATTAAATGCACTTTATTCGCTTCAAGGGAAAAAGGTTATAACATTTTATCCCAAGCTGGTTTAATATATCAAGTATGATGGGGCCTAAATTTGAAAATTTTGGAGAAAAAAGTTTTAATAATCCCGAAGCGGAAAAAGACGAGCGAGAGGTTTTACCTATCCAAGAAGATGAGAACAGCGTTGCTTATCTCGGGGTTAGCTTGGAAAAAGCCAAGAAAGATGGCGAAGAAAAAAAGACGGAAAGTTCGGAACCGACTCCTGAAGGCAAGCTGTCTGGCGAATTCAAAGAGCAGATCAGGGTGGCTAAGGAAATTATGGGCAATCGGGAAGTTATGGGGCCGGAAGAAGTTGAGAGGGAGTTTGGCATAAAATTAAAGCCGGAATCAATCCCGCCTATCCCTTTTTCAAAGGAAGAATTAAAGAGGGCGAAGGAGCTTGGTCTATTTTTGGTGCTTCGAGCCGATTTCGCTCCGGATGGCAAACCTTTGACTATGCGAAAGATTTATGAAATAACCGCGCCAAAACTGGATGGTATTGACAAGGGAAAGGTGTTGTATGAAGTCGGTTGGTATGGCGAAGAAGATTTTTATACCGGAGGTAAAGATAATAAGCCGGTTGATTTTTCCATGCCGAAGTTCGGTTGGGCGTTGACCTCCAAGGATTTAATTCCAAATTCAACCAGCAAGAATTATCTGCAACAGACCGAAGAGATTGCCAAATATTTAGAAGCCGAGGTATTTAAAGGCAAAGAAGTTCCGAAAGAATTTAAAGAGGCGATTGACGAATTAAATTCAAAGAAAACTCTGCTTAAGAAATTGCTTAATGAAGGCGACAGGAGCAAATATGAACCGGAAATCAGCAAGCTAAAGTTGAACAAATTAACCAGACAAAATCCGTCAGAATTTTTGTATGATATTCTGATCTATTTTCTGAACAATAATGAAAGATTGCTTAGCGATAAACAAGTTTTGACTAATGCGACCGATTCCGATGGTTTCCGTATCTCCCTTAATGGCGGCGATTCGGAAGGTTCCTACGTCAATGGTATTTCAGATAAAGAATCCCACTCAATCATGGGCTCGACTATATCCTTGAAGGGCTCGCACCTAGACATCTAAAAATGTAGCCTTGGCACATCGTTTGAGACATTTAATTTGTTACTTTTCTTAGCCTGTAAGTTTTTAAGATATTTAATTTTTCACCTATTGCTCTTTTTAATTTTACCGGATTCAAGGTTAAATACAAGTGATATAATTTTCGTTTCTGTTCTTCTGAAATTTGATCGCATTCCATTAATCTCTGATAAGCCGTTTTGGCTTCGTCGTATTTTTTCCGGAAAACGGAATTATTGATTTTCTCTTTAGACCGAATTTTCATTACTGGCAGAAAAAATTTTGGTATGACATGAATTCATTCCGGGAAAGATTATTAACACCGCGGAGCTCCTCTCTCGTGTCGAATCGTCCGTAGTCCAGCCAGTCGTGAACGCGGGTATTGTTTTTTTCTTCGACATAAGCATTGTCATTTTTGCGGTCAGGACGAGACCGCGTGAAGCCCAGATTATTTTTCTGGCAGCATCTGACCAGACGCCAACTAATGAATTTCTAATCGGAATCCCAATCCATTCCTGTCAGGTCGAAGGGCAGACAGCTCTTAATTTCATTAATGGAGCTGGCTACGACGGTTTTTCTTTTTCCAGTACGACGTATTGTTCTGATATTTGTTTTTTTAGCAGCCTTGAAATTTCTCTCTTTTGAGGCTTTAATTAGCTCCTTAATTGCTATTTTAGTCATATTTGTAACCTAATTAATTAGATTTCAGTTACATTTTATATGACTCAACCGGAAAGGCTAAAACTACAAATTAGATGGTTAAATTCGAGAAGTGTTGATAACTCATATATTTTATATTATTGGCTTTTTGCTAATTATGTTATACATGAACGTTGCGCTTCAGTAAATTTACGTAAAAGATATGTCCATGCTCGATGTATCTTACTTTAATTTTTATAAAAACAGCCAATATATAAACAAAAAAAGTCCTGGGGTTGCTGTAGAATCTAGCACTCCCTTTTTATTATTTTATGAATCTGATTAGAAATTTTTGTATTATTGCCCACATTGATCATGGCAAGTCCACTTTAGCCGATAGGATGCTTGAAATTACCGGTACGATTGAAAAAAGAAAGATGAAGGATCAGATGTTGGATCGGATGGATCTTGAACGTGAGAGGGGAATAACCATTAAATTACAACCTGTTAGCATGGAATATAAAGGTTATAGTTTGAATTTGATAGATACTCCGGGGCATGTTGATTTTAATTATGAGGTTTCACGTAGCTTAGCTGCAGTGGAAGGGGCTGTTCTGTTGGTTGATTGTACGCAAGGGATTCAAGCTCAAACATTGGCAAACTTATATTTGGCGATTGAACAAGATTTAACGATTATTCCAGTAGTTAATAAAATAGATTTGCCGGCTGCTGACGTGGCAAAAACCAAGAAGGAGATAATTAAATTATTAGGTTGCGAAGAAAAGGATATTTTGTGCGCTTCAGGCAAGACCGGCGTTGGCGTTGAAGTTATCTTGGATGAAGTGATTAGTCGGGTACCTCAACCGAAAGGAAATTCAGAAAAACCTTTGCGTGCTTTGATTTTTGATTCAGCATTTGATGAGTATCGAGGCGTTGTCGCCTATATAAGAATTTTTGATGGTCAAGTTAAAAAGGGTGAAAAGATTTGCCTGATGTCTACCACTTCAACCAGCGAAGCTTTAGACATCGGTGTTTTTAAGCCTGACTATTTTTCTTGCCCGTACTTAAATTGCGGTCAGATTGGCTATATTATCACCGGTTTTAAAGAAGTTAGCGAATGCAGGGTGGGCGATACCGTTACTTTGCAAAAAACCAAAAATGAAGTAGCCCCGCTTAAGGGATACAATGAGGCTAAGCCGATGGTTTTTGCCGGCATATTTCCTCGAGAAGGCAACGAGTTCCAAGAGTTAAGAGAGGCGATTTCCAGATTAAAATTAAACGATGCAGCTTTGATTTATGAACCAGAACAGTCTCAAGCACTGGGCTTTGGTTTCCGTTGCGGATTTCTCGGTTTGCTGCATTTGGAAATTTTTCAGGAAAGATTAAGGCGGGAATATAATTTGGAATTGATCGTCACTGTTCCCAGCGTAGCTTATCGAATTTATAAAAAGGGTTTATCAAATCAAATTAGCAACAATGAAAATGAAGCAATCATAGTCCGTAGCCCGCAAAAATTACCCGATCCCTCGTCTATAGAAAAGATAGAAGAACCCTGGGTTAAAATAGATATCGTTACTCCGAAAGAATATCTGGGCGGTTTAATGAATTTAGTTCAAGAGAAACGCGGTGTATATCAAAATACCGAATTCCTGGATGAGACGAGAGCAATTTTGCATTATGAGATACCGATGGCGACTATTTTAACAGATTTTTATGATAAAATAAAAAGTGTTAGCTCCGGCTACGCTTCTATTAATTATGAATATTTTTGTTATCGTTCAGCCGATGTGGTCAAATTGGATATTTTCGTTGCCGAAGATCCGGTTGAATCATTGGCTACCATAGTTTATCGTGATGAAGCTACTCGCCGCGGCAGGGAAATAGTCAGCGCCCTAAAAGATACTATTGCGCGGCAATGGTTTGTGGTAAAAATTCAAGCTGCTGTCGGCGGACAGATAATTGCCGCCGAAAGATTATCCGCTATGCGCAAAGACGTGACCGCCAAGCTATACGGTGGAGACGTTACCAGAAAAAGAAAATTATTGGAAAAGCAGAAGAAGGGCAAAAAGCGTATGATGGCGGCGGGCAAGGGAAGGGTAGAGATTCCTTCCGATGCTTTTGTAAAGATTTTGAAACAATAATTGTTATTAATTTTAGCTTGATTATATGAAACGAAAAACAATTCAAAAGGTTATTTGGGTTTTTGTTACCTTGATGGTTATTTTTTCCATGGTAATTTGGACAGCAGGAGTTTTCATCTATTAAACTATGAAAGCTGAATGGAGAATCAGGCCAAAAATTAGCGATCAGCAAGCGAGTAATTATACCGGCTTGACTCGTTTGGTTTCTCAATTATTATTCAATCGGGGTTTGGCTAACCAAAAAGACTGTGAATCTTTTTTGGAATCAAGGCATGATACCGATGATCAGGATCCATTTCTGTTTAAACAGATGAATAGCGCCGTTGAACTGGTGGTTAGCCATATTAAAGCAGGCAATTTGATTGCTGTATATGGAGACTATGATGCTGATGGCATAACTGCTACCGCTGTTATAACAGAAATTTTGCAAGTTTTACAAGGGAAAACAACGGTTTATTTGCCAGATCGGACTACTGAGGGCTATGGAATAAATTTAAACGCAATTAGAGAATTGGCTAAAAATGGCGTTAAACTCATCATTACTGTGGATACTGGAATTAGAAATAAAGAAGAAATTAATGAAGCCAAATTATTAGGGTTGGATGTAGTCGTAACTGATCATCATGAAGCTCCACCGCTTGAATCAGATTTGCCTGGGTGCATTTTGCTAAATCCCAATATCAGCGGTGAAACTTACCCTTTTAAGAATTTGGCTGGAGTAGGCGTAGCTTTTAAACTAGTTAAGGCCTTGATTAGTAAGTCGACTTTAACGGTTGAAGAAAAAAAGAAACTAGAATACAGGGTTCTGGATTTAGTGGCAATCGGTTCAATAGCTGATTGTGTTAATTTAATCGGAGAAAACAGGGTGTTGGTAAAAAACGGTTTGTCTGTTTTGAATAAACGCAAAAGAATAGGAATCAACGCTCTGGTTGAGGTTGCTCAGATCAAAACGCGCGAATTGAATGCTTGGAATGTTGGTTGGCAAATCGGGCCACGATTAAATGTCGCTGGCCGATTTGATCATGCTAATTCGGCCTACGATCTTTTAACAACCAAAGACAAAACGGAGGCGTCAAAGATCGCGATCTTTTTAAATCAAAAGAATTCGGAACGTCAAAAAATTACCGAAGAAATAGTAATTGCAGGTAGAAAAAATATAGAGCAAGGATTAACCAGAGAAAACATCTTTATCATAGCTTGCCCAGCTCTTGAAATAGCGGGAGGAGAGGCTTGGCCAGATGGAATTTTGGGTTTGGTGGCTGGGAGATTGTGCGAAGAATTTTATCGTCCGGTATTGGTTTTAACTTTGTCTGAGGGCGAGATTAAAGGTTCCGGCAGGAGTATTGAACAGCTTGATATTACCTCGGTTTTGGAAGAAAATAAAGATCTGCTAAAAAAATTTGGAGGTCATGCCGCGGCTTGCGGTTTTACTTTGTCGGACCAACAGGTTTTAAATGATTTTAGACAAGCAATAAAAAAATCAGTCGATAACAAGTTAAAAGGCGTTGATTTGTTGCCGCGGATAAACATTGAAGCGGAGATTAAATTGCAGGATATCGACGATAATTTAATGGATGTTTTAAAAAAATTCGAACCCTTTGGACAAGGAAATCCTAAGCCAAAGTTTATTAGCCGAAATTTGCAGATCAAGGATATAGTAAACATGGGATTAAACGGTCAACATATAAAATTAAGATTCAATGGCTTATGGGCAGTAGCTTTTAATCGCGCTGAATTATGGGAGGATTTGCGTATCGGCGATATAATTGATATGGTTTATACCGTGGAAATAAATGATTTTAACGGACGTCAAGAGATACAATTGAAAATTGAAGACCTTGGGAAATAATTTTAATTTTTAAATTCCGACCAAGCAATATGAATCACAATAAGCTAGTTATATATACTGACGGCGGAGCGCGAAACAACCCCGGACCAGCTGGTATTGGTTGTCTGTTGCTTGATGAACAAGGAAACGAGGTTTGTCGGATCTCCGCCTATATTGGTGAAACGACGAATAATCAAGCCGAATACCAAGCAGTTATTTTCGCCCTTGAAAAAGCCAAAGAGCTTAAAGCCAAAGAGCTTGATTTTTTTCTGGATAGTGAGCTCGTAGTAAAACAATTAAACAGGGAGTACAAAGTAAAACACAAAGATCTGGCGCCGCTTTTTTTAAAAATACATAACTTGTCTACTGATTTTACTAAAATAATATATCGTCACATTCCAAGAGAAAAGAACGGTATAGCAGACAGCTTGGTTAACGAAGCGATTGATAAAACTCTTGCTGTTAAATAAATTTTTTTTGGGCATATAGCTCAGTTGGTTAGAGCGCACGGTTCACATCCGTGAGGTCAGAGGTTCAAGTCCTCTTATGCCCACCAGAATAGAGCTCAAGCGTTTTTCAGAGACTGAATCACAGGCGGCGCTTTGTGCCGCCCACTGGTTTTGCGCCGTATTCGCGCCGCTTTCCGCGCCTTCGGCGCGCACCCGTCCGCCCGTCAAAACGAAGTTCGAACCGAACAAAGTTCGGCAAGCAACCTTTTTCTCAAAAAAGTTGCTCTTTTGTGCGATTTTAGGCAGATTCTCTGCCTTTTTTATCCATTCCGCTATCGGTTCAAGCCAGCCAGTCCGCTTTTGTTCAAGACGGATTGATTGTTCCTCCAGCGACTTTTTCTCGTTCAATAATTTTGCTTTTTCGCTTCAGTAGATTTCCTGCTCAATAACCTGTTCAAGATAGCCGTCCAAAAGTCGCTGGAGTTTAACCGAGATAGTTTTAATCATTTATTCCTCATAGGCTTGCCTCGAGGTTACCTTGTAGGAAGAGCTTGGGAAACCATAGGTTTCCCAAGGCACTATCCTGAAAGGCCGAAAAGTGGCATACTGAGAATATGTCAGAACATATTCTCAAAAGCCACAATAAGACATTGCT
>CAYUHZ010000007.1:0-29476 GCA_964444625.1 uncultured Gammaproteobacteria bacterium
ACTCTTTGATTTGTGAGTTTTAACGCCCTGCGGTCTCTGCCGCAGGGTAATTTACGAGCCGCCATCGTTTTGACAAAAACATCAACGAATTAAAAAAATATTTTAACAGCGTGATTGATTGGGTTTCCGGCGTATTTGACGATGTTGAAAGCGAGATGCGCGGTCTTGAATGGGGACGGCTTTACGAGGAGTATCGCAAAAAAGCGTTTAATCCCGCGAAAGTGTCAGCGGAAGTACAAAAACTTTACGCCGATCCGTATGTAAAGAATCGCAAAGGCATTTTTGAATATATTCTCGGCGGTTTAGTGGATACGAAATTGCTTGAAGTTCGGATTTTTGATGAAGCAACCAAAAAAGCGGTTTACGCGGCACAAACCGCTAAAGCGGAGAAAAAAGGCGAATCAAATTGCCCCCTTTGCGCTATTGGGCATGACGCGAACAAAACGAAAATTTGGAGTTTTGGCGAAATGGACGCCGACCATATTTCGGCTTGGAGCAAGGGCGGAAAAAGCGATATTAAGAATTGCCAAATGTTGTGTAAAACCCACAATCGGGCAAAAGGCAATCAGTAAATAATCAAAAAATATGTCAAAACACAAAATAACATTGCAATATCTGGCGAAAAATATTTCTATCGTCATCGGCCTGGTGCTTATTTGGCGCGGTACTTGGTATGTTTTGGACGGCATTGATAAATGGTTTTTTGATGGTAGCCACACTTGGACGGCCGTGGCAGGGATTGTTGTCGGCTTGATTATTCTCTACCTGCCGGATCAGGATTTAAAAGAGATTGAAAAATTATAATTATGCCTATTTTACTTGATTCGTTAAAACTTTTATTATTATTTATCGCCCTAGGTTGGTCGGCAAATTTTGCTGTAAAAAATATCAAGTATTTGGGAGCTGTTTTAAAAATCCGTTTATTCGCCTTTGGAATTTTGCTTGGCCTTATCACCAGCTTAGCCGAACTTTCTTTAGGCATAAACGCAACGATTGATAGCGCCACGGCCTTATCTGTCGGCAACTTGCTCGGTGGAACAATCGTTATGCTTGGCCCTGTTTTGGGCGCAAGCCTGCTTCTCAATAGAAAGATAGCCACCGATGGGCGCTTAGCCCCATTAATTCCGACAGTTTTAGTTATTTTTTCTTCAATCCTGTTTGGAGTTGACGGCAAATATGGTTTTTTGGACGGAATAGCGATGATTGGCTTATATATTGGCCTGATTTTTTACTTGTATCGCCTAAATCATTTTAACAACCATAAACACATAGAGATAATCGATAGCAACCGAGTTAGCAGGGCGGTTGTTTTGGCTATTGCCGGAATTACAGGCATTCTCATTGCTTCACATTGGATTATTGGCATAACCTTAGATTTGCTAAAGCATATTCAAGTTAGTCAATTGGTAATCGGACTAATATTTTTTTCGATTGGCACGAACTTGCCGGAAATAAGCATTGCCATTACTTCGTGGCGCAAAAAATCGTCTGAGCTTTCTTTGAGCCATCTTCTCAGCTCGTCATTCACCAATGTGTTGGTTTTGGGAGTTTTGGCCCTTCTTCGTCCGATTGTTTTTGATACCGATTCAGCCTTTTGGATAGTGGCTTTATTTTTGGGAGTTATATTGACATTGTTTGTATATTTTTATCACAGCGGAAAAAAAATGGATCGTCGCGAAGGAATGATTTTATTGATGATATATGCTATGTTTATAGGAATAAATATTTGCCTCGGCTTATTTGGCAAATAGTTTGATAGATGAAATTCGGCAGTGGCGGAAGAATCGGAAAGCTCGGGCGAGCAAAACTCCTCTTCTAACCCCTTTTTACCAGTCCGAGCGGAAAGCTTTGTTCCTGCCACACGGCGCGCGGCAATCATTCCGGCATTTTTCGTTCAAAAAAGGTTCGAGCTTCGTTCAGTAATTGCGACAAGAAGAAAATGGCGAAATTTAACATTTCTTTTTTCTTAACGGACTTTACTCCGAGCTATTTTTTAAGTATTATAATGATGATAAGGCAAGTTTTAATATTTTGATATGCAAGCAGTGATATTAGCGGCTGGTCGAGGGAGCCGAATGGGAAAAATGACCGAAGGGTTGCCCAAATCATTTCTCTTGATTCGAGGCAGGCCTATTCTTGAATATTGCCTGTCAGCTTTGCCACCGGGGGTTTCAGATGTCTTAATTATCGTTGGCTATCGAGGAGAAATTATTAAAAAATTTTTTGGCAACGGCTATCATGGCAAAGAAATTAAATATTTTTTTCAGCAAGAATTGAATGGAACCGCCGGAGCGTTGTGGCAAGCCAGGGGGATGCTCTGGGATAGGTTTTTGGTTATAAACGGAGATGATTTATATCATCCGCTAGATTTGGCTCGGCTCATCGCTAAAGATTTGGCTTTACTTGCTTATAAAGGGAAAAATACCGGAAATTTTGGCACTATCAAAGTTGATCGAGCCGGAAATTTTTCCGGAATTGGCGAACCATCAAAAAAATCCGGAGCTTTGGTTAACACCGGAGCTTATTTGTTAGATCAAGGTGTTTTTGGCTGCCAGCCGATGCCAGCAGCTAACCAAGAATTTGGCTTGCCCCAAACCATAACCCAACTAATTAAGCAGAGAAAGATAACAGTTATCAAAACCGATTTTTGGAAATCAATTAATACCATGGCAGACTTATCCGAGGCCGAGCAAATGGATCTGAGCATTTATTGGTAATTTAAATAAAAAAGAAGCAGACAAAAATCTGACTTCTTATTGTTTATTATTCAATACAGCAGTCAATCGCTTTTTTTACCAATTCTCCCAGTTTGCCCATAAATCCTTTTTTTTCAGTATCATGGTTATTTACGGCTTGGCTATCGATTTGCTTGACATCCTCCAGACCAACTACTTTCATGTTTATGCCCCAAAAGAGGGAGTAAAGATCATAGGCTTTTTGAAACAAATCTTGCGCTTCATCTTTTTTTCCCATTCCTTGTTGTTTGGTGCCAACTTCCATTAACCTCATCGAGGCTGCTAGGAGGTGTTTGGAGATGCACCATTCTTCACCTTCTGGGTTTTTGACAATCTTTCTTAATAATTCTCTCCGCATTTTTCTTGTTTCCTGCAACAGATCAAAATATTCCGGTTTGTTCAGTTTTGCTCCGGTAAAGAAAAAATGCTCCTCAATGCTTACCAGATTCATAATGGCGATAGACAGATCCTGATCAGATGATAAATCCAGCTTATCCTGTTTTTTCATTTGATCAACTTTGCTTATTAAGTCATTTAAGTTTTTAATGTTATTTTCCATATTATTCGGTTAAAAAGTAAAAAAATATACTCAGAAACAGCAAGGCGCTAATCGGCATTACGACTTTTTGGAAGGGAAAATAAGCCTTATTATTATTTCTTTTTTTTAATTTTAAATACCAAACTACAGCTAATCCGAAAAAAATCGTGCTCAAGATCGTGCCAACAATGAGCTTATCAACCCCCCAGATTCTATTGAAAGGATGGCCGATAACGCCAGTGAAATATAAAGGTAAAATGGTAATTAAATAGTAAAACAAACCGGTTATAATTTTTTTGCCTTTAAAATTGATTTGTTTTTTATCAAACCAATTTACGGTCCAGATTGTAACTGATATCAAAAGCCCGCCGAGCCATACGCCGGTGATAGTGTCATCAATTCCCAGCCAGCGAGTTAGTCCCAAACCGGCCCCGGCCGCGACTGCGCAGACCGGACAAACTGCTTTTGCCGGGATAGCTATTATTCCGGTTAACAAAACAAAAATAATTTTTAAGATTTTTTTAAACATAGGCATAAAAAAACAGTCAAAAAAACTGCAATTACATTATAGCAGTTAATTATTATTTGGCAAAGGGTGTTTTTGTTATTAAATAGAGGGAATAATTCTTTATTTTTTATCTAAAATACTATAAACTGACAGAACGAACAAACATATGGATTTAGCCAATTTTATATTGCCAAAATTAGAGAATTTAAACCTGCTGGGCTATTGGTTGGTTTTTTTGATTTCTTTCAGCGAATCTATAGCCTTCATCGGTTTGTTAATTCCGGGCACCGTTTTAATCTTTTTAATAGGCTTTCTCTCAGCTAATGGTTGGCTGGACATCGGTGATTTGATTTGGTTTGCGGCGGCCGGTGTTTTTTTGGCCGATTTACTTAGTTATTTTTTGGGAAAAAGGGGTTGCGAATATTTTTCTGAAAATAACAAAATTTTTAAACCAAGCTATTTGAAGAAAGGCGAAGATTTTTTTATTCGCCATGGAGTAAAAAGTATTTTTTTGGGTAAATTTGTTGGACCCTTAAGGCCGATTATTCCTTTTATCGCCGGCCTTTCTTCAATGAATTTTAAATTATTTATATTTTTTGAATTATTAGTTTCAGTTATTTGGGCAGCAGCTTATTTATTGCTTGGATATTTTTTCGGTCAGGCTTGGCATCTAGTCGAGCTTTGGACAAGCCGAGCGGGTATTTTTATTTTTTTGCTGTTTATTTCTTTTTTAATCTTTTATGCCCTGCGTTGGTTAGCTATCAAGAAAGGCAGGCAAGCGATTGAGTCGACAAAAAATATAGCAAATTATATCTTCCGGCCGATTTTTCAAAATCGTTGTTGGCGTTTGTTTTTATCTAACCATCCCCGGCTTGTTGATTTTGTCAAAAAACGTTTTGACTATACCGATTTTTTTGGTTTAACATGGACTTTTTTATTGATTGTTTTTTTAGTCGTAGGCGTTTTTCTTTTTGGCATAGGAGATCGATTGATTAACGCTGATATTTTTTCCGCTAGCGATATAAATATCGGCAACCTTTTTTATGCTTTTCGCAATCCAATTCTAGTAAAAATATTTTCCTGGGTAACTATTTTGGGGTCGGAAGTTTTTTTGGCTATTATAACTGTTGGCGTCGCCTTGATTTTTTATCTTTGGCGATATTACCGTTATATTCTACCATTGCTCTTAGCTTCTTCGGGGAGCGCTTTATTTACTATTTTAGCTAAATATTTGGTTCATCGCCCGCGCCCAGAAGCAAGTTTTTTTATTGAACCCACTTATTCTTTCCCCAGCGGACATACGGCGGTTTCAACTGTGGTTTATGGTTTCTTGGCATATTTTTGTTGGCGAAATTCCGTTTCATGGAAAGCAAAAATTAACTTCTTGTCGGCTGCTGTTTTATTGATCTGTTCTATTGCTTTCAGTCGTCTTTATTTGGGCGCTCATTATTTGAGCGATATCTTGGGAGGGCTTTTGCTCGGTTCGCTTTGGTTGATAATCGGCATTAGTTTTTCGGAATGGCTGTCTACCAGAGTTTGGACTTTTTCCCCAAGAATTATTTCCGTCAAAGCCAGAAAGTTTTTTTCCATCTTATTTTTCTTATTTTTCTTATTTTATTATTTTTATATCAGCGCGTATAGTCAGCCGGAAAGGAAGATTTTCATACCGCAGCAAACCGGTAGAAAAATAATTGTCGAGGAAGTTGAAGATTTATGGCAGATCTATCGCCTGCCAAAGCAAATTGAAAATTATAATGGAAAAAAACAGAAGCCTTTGAATTTCATGATTATTGCAGATGATAATCAAGCATTAGTTGGAGTAATGAATAGGGTTGGCTGGTTAATTCCGGACAAATTGGATTTTAAAGCTTTAGTCCGGTTGATCAAGGCGGTTGGCCTGAATGAAAGATATGCCACGGCGCCGATGTCAGCCGCTTTTTGGAATAACCAAGTTAATAGCTTTGCCTTTGAAAAGCCGGATTCTTTCGGCAACAAAAAAGCTCGTCGCCAGGCAAGGTTTTGGCTTTCCGATTTCATTACACCGGAGGGAAAAAAAATATATTTCGGCAGTATTAATTTTGATTCAAGAAAAAAATTTAGCCTATTTCATCAATTGCATCCAGATATTGACGCAGAAAGAGAGGATTTTTTTCAAAAATTACTTCAGTCGCAGGTGATTGGTTATTATCAAAAGATTGGTTTGGTTGATCCGGTTAAGCCAGGAGGTGGTTATTATACTGATGGCAAGCTTTATTTAGTTGAATTAAAAGATAGAAAAGATTGGCCGATTTTTCTCTAGCCATAAAAACGATGCAGACCCAGTTGTTTTGCTATGGCAAAAGCGCGTTCTCTCTCTTCTACGGTAACGAAGCGATTTAATTCGGGGAAAAGATTGGTTTTATAGCTTGGTCGGTAGCCGTCGGTCAAATTAAGAAAACTTTTTTCCGAAAGAGTAGCGATAAAACTTAGTATTTTTTCAATGCCTGATAAATTATTAGGCAGGATCAAGTGTCTAATCAACAAACCTTTTTGCGCAAGTCCGTTGGCTATTTCCAAATCTCCCACCTGACGATGCATTTCCAGCAAGGCTTGTCTGGCAACGATCCAATAATCACCGGCCAGAGAGTACTTGGCGGCTGAAATATTATTGGAATATTTGATATCCGGCAGATAAATATCGACAATTCCTTCTAACAATTTTAAGGTTTCCAGGGATTCGTACCCGCTTGTATTGTAAGCCAAAGGTATTGTCAAGCCTCGTCTTATCGCTTCTGGCAGAGCATGAAGTATTTGGGGAACCCAGATGGTTGGTGAAATTAGATTGATATTATGGCATCCTTTGTATTGTAAATTTACCATCATCTTTGCCAGATCAACCGTGGTGCATGCTTCACCCCTCCTTAATTGGCTTATTCGATATTCTTGGCAATAAATGCATTTTAAATTGCACGAGCTAAAAAGAATAGCGCCTGTTCCGCCTGATCCCACCAGCAAAGATTCTTGGTCAAACCTTGGTTGCCCGCAATCAATAATAAGATCAATCCCTTGGCTGCAAAATCCCCTGCTATTGGCCAAGCGGTTGACGCCGCATTTTCTGGGACAGAGCGAACAGGAGGAAAAAATTTGCCAAGCCTTTTTTGCTCTTTGTTCTAGTTCCTCTTTGGATAATTGTAAATAACCGGCAGGCATAGTTTTAAAAAATAAATAAAAACGGCAATGAATTCCGGGCTGTCAATTTGCCGTCAATTTTATTATAATACAAAAATAAAGCCTTAACAACAATGAGGATGGAAAAAAGAAAAAAAATTATTTTTGTTCTGTTATTTTTTTGCCTTTTTTTAGACTTTAATCAAGCACAAGCCTCTGCTTTGAGTTCAAAGTTATCCGGCAGAATAGTGCTCGATATTGAGCGAAATGGCGAGGCTTGGTATATTAATCCGATCGATCAAAGAAGATATTATCTTGGACGTCCAGCAGACGCTTTTTTGGCGATGCGCAACCTCGGTCTCGGTATTAGCGAGTTAAATTTTCAGCGCCTTGCTCAGGCGGGCATGCCAATAACCGGAGATCTGGAGCTTGCCAGGAAGCTAGCCGGCAGAATTGTAATTCAAACCGAAAAAAACGGAGAAGCCTGGTACATCAACCCGGTTGATTTAAAGAAATATTATTTAGGCCGCCCATCTGATGCTTTCCGGGTGATGCGGGAGCTGGGTTTGGGCATCACTCGCGCCAATTTGGCTCGTATCCACAAAGCAGGAATGGATGAAAGCCTTGATCAATATAGTTCGTACCAACACAAAACAGTTGCTTTGCCGACAGGAGAATTTAAAGTCGAGATCATAGATATCGACTTAAATGATCCTGATTTAAAAATTATTACAGATACCGCCGAAGATTTCGCTTGCCGGAATGATTGTCGGGCCCAGCCGCTTGATAGTTATATTTTCACCCACAATGGTTTTGCCGGAATAAACGGCAGTTATTTTTGCGATTTAAACGGTTGCAGTGCGAAAAATTATTTTTTTTATCCGGTATACAAGACTGTCGCGGAAAGGCTGATTAACGAAGATCAGCTTAAATGGTGGACAACCGGCCCGTTAGTTGCCTTTGATCAGAATAATAAATTTTATTATTTTAAAGACAGTCGGGATTTCGCCAGTCAAGAATCATTCCAATCCCGCAATAACGTTAAATTGCAAGCATTGCTTGGCAATAAGCCGAGATTGATTGAAAATTATATGAATGCCATGATCGAGTGGGAGTTGGACGCCAAACAGTTAAAAGGCAAAAGCCGGAAGAACGCCATAGCCTACCGCGATAACCATGTTTTATTGGTTTCGGTAAACAATGCGACATTGGCGCAATTGGCTGATGTATTGAAAGTTCTCAAAGTCGAGTATGCCTTGAATCTTGACGCCGGCGCATCCACTGCTTTGTTTTATAACGATGAATATATGCTTGGTCCGGGGCGGGACGTGCCCAACGCGATAATTTTTTCAAAAAATAAAAACTAATCAAAAATTATGGGAAGCATAGGTGATTTTCAAAAAATACTAACTGACAAAGAAGAAGTTTATCTTCGAATAAAAGTTCATCCTCAATCAAGTAATAATCAAATCAAAGATTTAATGTCAGACGGAACGATTAAGTCGATATCGCTGCTCCGGCAGAAAAAGGGAGGGCAAATCACGAATTAGTAAATTTTTTAGCTAAAGAATTTGACGTATCAGCAAAAAATGTTAAGATAATCAGCGGAGCAACTAAAAGGATAAAATTAATAAAAATCGTAAAATCTAAATCTTAGTTGAATCAGAAATTTTTGATTCAAGATAAAAAAGAGTGTAAATTTTAACTTTGATATTTAAATTTAATTGAATTATGGCAGAAACAAAAACACAAAACATCCCCGCGCATATTGGTATTATTATGGATGGTAATCGACGCTGGGCAAAAGAAAGGAACTTGCCTATTTTTGAGGGCCATTTGAAAGGTTATGATAAAATGAGGCAAATGCCAGCTTGGTTTTTCGCTCGCGGCGTTAAGGCGGTATCGGTCTATGCTTTTTCAACAGAAAACTGGCAACGTTCCAGAGACGAGGTGAACTACCTGATGAAGCTTTTGAAATCAGCAATCGAAAAAGAGACAGAAGAAAGTAGGCAGAAAAATTATCGCATTTTAATTAGCGGACGCATTGATGAGTTGCCGGGAGATTTGCCAGATAGTTGTCGCCAGCTGATTGAAGCAACCAAGAATTATTCCGCGGGAATCATTAATATCTGTTTGAATTACGGCGGACAAGCTGAAATCATGGATGTGGTGGCAAAAATTCTCAAAAATAAAATAGAATTGGAGCAAGTGCACGAAGGCATGATCAGAAAATACCTTTATCATGGCGACCTGCCTGATCTGGATGCCATCATCAGAACCTCAGGGGAACAGCGCTTGTCCGGTTTTATGCTCTGGCAATCGACTTATAGCGAGTTGTTTTTCTTGAAAAAATACTGGCCAGATTTTGAAGAATCAGATGTTGAGCATGTTTTACAGGAGTATGCGACGAGAAAAAGAAGGTTTGGAGGGGATTGATTGGAATTATAATATGATTAACTTTTAATTTGCCTTAGAAACAAATTTATCCGTTCCACTGAGAATGGATTTTTTATTGAAAAATAACTCCAAACCTGCTAAGCTTGGTGCATGACAAATGAAACAAAAAAAACTCCTCTAGCCGATCGGATGAGGCCACAAATTTTAGCGGAATTTTTGGGACAGGAAGATATTATCGGCGAAGGCAAATTGTTGCGACAAGCAATTGTCGCCGACAATCTGCCATCCATGATATTTTGGGGTCCACCCGGTAGCGGCAAGACGACTTTAGCTTATATTATTGCCAAGCAAACCAAGGCTGAATTTGTCCAGATTAGCGCTGTAACCAGCGGTTTGCGAGATTTGCGGTTGATTATTAAAAAAGCCAAGGAAAACGCGCTATACGAAAAAAAAACCATATTGTTTATTGACGAGATTCATCGCTGGAACAAGGCGCAACAAGACGCTCTTTTGCCGCACGTTGAAAATGGCGCTTTGATATTGATTGGCGCCACCACTGAAAATCCCAGTTTTGAGGTGCGTGGCGCTTTATTGTCGCGTTGCCGCGTATTCGTTTTACAACAGTTAAAAGCCGAAGAGATAGCTGTTTTGATTGGCAGGGCAATAACTGACAAAGAAAGAGGTTTGGGCAAGCTGGGCATATCAATCAGTCCCGAAGATATTTTACTGCTGTCCCAGATGTCCAACGGCGATGTTCGCGTCGCTTTGAACGTTTTAGAATACGCCAGTTCAATCAGTCAAAAGATAAACGTTGATGCCATCAAAGAGGCGTTTCAAAAATCATATTTATTTTACGATAAAGACGGCGAAGAACACCATAATATAATTTCGGCTCTGCACAAATCTTTGCGCGGTTCGGATGCTGATGCCGCGCTTTATTGGCTTGCCCGCATGGTAGAAGCCGGAGAAGATCCGCTCTATATCGCGCGCCGTTTGGTGCGCTTTTCCTCTGAAGATGTCGGCCTTGCTAACTCCAAAGCATTAGAACAGGCGGTCGCGGCATATCAGGCCTGTTATTTCATCGGTTTGCCCGAGTGCAACGTGATTTTGGCTCAAGCCGTGGTATACTTAGCCAAGTGCCAAAAATCAAACGAGCTTTATGTTGCTTATAATCAGGCGGCGCGCGACGTGCGCGAACAGGGAAATTTACCCGTACCATTGCATGTTAGAAACGCCCCGACCAAGCTGATGAAAGAGTTGGATTACGGTAATAATTACAAATATTCACCAGATTATAATTATAAAGAGAAGCAAGAATACTTGCCGGAGAAATTGAAAGGAAGAAAGTATATTAAATAATTTTTTTATTTTTTTATTAATTTTAAATTTCCAATGACAAATGAGAAATTAATTCTATAATTTTTGGCATTATGATTTGGAGTTTGATTTAACATTTAGAATCAGTCATTTTTCATTTAATTTTAATATTATGGATTACAACAAAAAATCTATCGAGCTTCACAAGAAGAAAAGGGGAAAGATCGAGATAAGATCGAAAGTAAGCTTAAAAACCAAGAACGATCTGTCGATTGCCTATACCCCAGGTGTTGGTGCGGTATGCGCTGAGATCGGCAAAGACAAGAAGAGGTCCTGGGAGCTGACCAATCGCGCTAATCAGGTCGCGATCGTTTCTGACGGTACGGCTATCTTGGGTTTAGGCAACCTCGGTCCGGAGGCAGCCATGCCGGTAATGGAAGGCAAATCAATAATTTTCAAAGAATTCGCCGGTATAGATGCCATGCCTTTGTGTATTAACACCACCGACGTTGAAGATATTGTCAGATTTTGCAAGCAGATTGAGCCGAGTTTTGCCGGTATAAACCTGGAGGATATAGCCGCGCCAAGATGTTTTGATATTTTAGAACGTTTGGAAAAAGAATTATCTATACCGGTTTTTCATGACGATCAAGATGGCACGGCAATTGTCGTGCTGGCGGCTTTGATCAATGCCGCTAAGGTAGTTAAGCGGCCGATAAATAAGCTGAAAATCATCATCAATGGCGCGGGTGCCGCCGGCATTGCTGTGACTAAATTATTATTAACCTATGGCGCGAAAGATATAATTTTGCTCGATACGCAAGGCGCTATCTACGAAGGTCGGCCAGATTTGAATTGCGCCAAACTTGAAATCGCCAAACTGATAAATAGGGGAAATTTCAAAGGCGGTCTGGCTGAATGTTTAGTCGGACGCGATGTCTTCATTGGGCTATCAAAGGGCAATCTGCTAACGGTTGAAATGGCAAAAACCATGAATAAAGGAGCGATAATTTTTGCCATGGCAAATCCTGTACCGGAAATAATGCCTGGCTTGGCGCTGAAAGCCGGGGCAGCGATAGTCGGTACCGGCCGTTCTGATTTCGCTAACCAAATCAACAACTCTTTGGTTTTTCCTGGATTATTCCGTGGCTTGCTTGATTATAAAGTAAGGCAAGTCACCGCCAAGATTAAATTAGCCGCTGCTGAGGCATTGGCTGATTCTATCAAGCCGAAAAAAGACAAAATCCTGCCCCTGATGTCGGAAAGGAAGATTGCCGCAATCGCAAAAGCTGTAAAATAGTTTTAATTTTACCAAATTTTTTATGCCTGAAAACAATAAGCCAAAATTGCTGCTACACATTTGTTGTGCCGGTTGCGGAGCTTATATCAGCCAGCTTTTAAGCAAGAAGCTTGAAGTCGCTTTATTTTATTTTAATCCCAATATATTCCCCAAGGCAGAATATGAAAAAAGGCTAACTGAAACTAAGAAGGTTTGCGGGAGGTTTAACCTAGAATTATTAGTCGGAGATTATAAATACAATGATTGGCTAGAGGCTATAAAAGGAAGAGAGGATGCTCTCGAGAAAGGTGAAAGGTGTTTAATTTGTTATCGTTGGCGCTTGGCAGAAACGGCAAAATTAGCCAAGGCGAAAAAATATGGTTTGTTTGCCACAACACTCACCATCAGTCCGTATAAAAACGCCCTTGCCATCAGTGCGATTGGCAATGAATTGGCGGATAATCTTGGCATTAATTTTTTCGATCAAGATTTCAAGAAGCAAGATGGTTTTAAAAAATCAATTTTATTATCTCGCGAGCTAGGATTGTATCGCCAAAACTATTGCGGATGCGAGTATAGCATAAAACAATAAAGCACTATAAATACAATTTATTTGCATAATTTTGATTTATTGTCTGTTCTTTATTATAATAAATACAGGCCTATCAATTTATATTAAATTATTATTGATTGTTTATGGATATTTATTACTATTTTGATCAAGCAGTATCAGCTAAGGCGTCTGATCTTCATTTGGTTGAAGGTAGCGTTCCCGCAATGCGGGTTAACGGCTCATTAGAACGTATCGGTCTGGATATTATTCCAGCCGGGGAATTGCGATATGCTGTGTTTAATATCATTGATGAAGCAACAAAAGAACGATTTTTACGCAAAAAAGACCTGGATATCAGCCTAAATTTTTCCGAAAACAGATTTAGAATAAATTTACATTTTCAAGAAGGTAAGATCGGGTTAAGCGCTAGATTCGTTTCTCGGGAAATACCAAGCCCTGCCGACGTGGGTTTTAATGAAGTTATTTATAAGTTAACCCATTTAAATGATGGCTTGGTCTTGGTGACTGGTCCTTCGGGCGCTGGTAAATCAACTACTTTAGCCGTGATGATTGATTTGATAAATTCAGAAAGAAATTCTCATATCATAACCATTGAGGATCCGATTGAATATTCTTTTCACGATAAGAAAAGTATAATCGAACAAAGACAACTCGGTCGTGATACTCAAAGTTTTTATTCCGCCTTAAAATACGCGTTGAGACAAGATCCTAACGTTATCATGGTTGGAGAAATGAGAGATCTTGATACTGTGACAGCGGCTTTAACCGCCGCAGAAACGGGTCACTTGGTCTTTTCCACTCTTCATACTTCTACCGCCATTGAGACGATTTCACGCATTGTTGACATATTTCCCACGCAACAACATAGTCAAGTGTTGGGCCAATTGTCTCGGGCGCTTAGAGCGGTAGTAACTCAACAGATACTGCCAAAAAAGGACGGCGGCTTGATAGTGGCGCGTGAAATCATGTTTAATACCGGAGGAGTTTCCAATCTTATCCGTCAAAATCAGCTCGGGCAGATTTACTCCGCCATCGAAACCGGTTATCAGGAGGGCATGATTACCATGAATAAAGCGGTTGAAAATTTATACAAAGCAGGTTTAATCCATGAAGATACGGCAAAAAATCGCCGTCGGGATTTGAATAATCAGTTCACTTATTATTAGCTTTTATTATATGCAACCAGAAAAATGGCGAGAAATAAAAGGAAAAATATTGGATAATTTTTCCATTGAAGAGCAAGGCAACCGGCATGAAGATGAGCAAGGCGGAGCAGATATCGAATACCTTATTTTTGAAAGCCCGTTGGGCAGAGTGCGTTTAGACTATGTCTCAAGGCCGGTAGTGCTGGATAAAAAAACTATTTATTCCAGAAGAATAGGTTCCGAGAGCACGGTTGAATATGTTTACAGCGATAGCGAGCGGAACTACAAACTGGAAATTTACCGCTGGGACGAGGAACAGGATGATTGGCAAGAGATAGACGCAAAAAAATTCTCCTTAATTTAAACTTAAAGATTATGAGCAAGCGATTAAAAAATTTTAGTTTGGGACTGATAATTTTTTCTTTTTTATTGGTTTTATCCTTTGTATTGTATCAACCAGAAAAAAAGTTGGAGACAGAAAGCCAAAAATCAAAAAAAATTATTCAATTGGAAAATGAATATCAACAACAAGCAAAAATGATTTTGGCCGATTATAGGCAAATAGCCAATTTAAGCAGTATTTCCTCTTCGGAAATATCGGTTTTAAGAAGCAGGTTGTTGCAACTGACAGTTCCTTTGAAATTCAAAGATCTTCATTTAGATTTGGTTTTGGCTTTTACTAAGACGGAGGATTCCCTTGCCAAACAGGACCAGAAGCTAGCCAATGAAAGCCAACAACTTATCAACAAGGTCCTGGTTAATTATCAATGGCTTAATTAATTTATGTTGCTGATAAGACTATTGCCGTTGTTAGCTCCGATTTTTATTTTTTGCTTGAATCAGGTTTTTTTCTTTTTTCCGAAATTTTTGTATATAGTTTTAGTTTTTTCCGGCTTGGTTTTATTCTTTGTTTTTTGGCGCATATCTTTAGAGACGAAAGTTGATAAAAAATGGTGGGATTATTTTTTGTTGCCAGTTCTTTTATCCTTTGCCCTTACTGTTTACTCAATTTTTTTGACCAACAAAATTTTGATTCAGATTTTGTTTATTTTGAATTCAATCATTCTTTATTCATATATCAAGGCGGTTTATTATTATTTGATTCAGCCGGAAAAATATAAAGCTTTTAGCATTGAGAATATTTCTTCCGCAGCAAATTTATTTTGTTTTTTTCTGATTGCAGCCATAATTTACGGCTTGCAGTCTTTTCTGAATTTCTCTGTTGCATTATCTGCTGTTGCCATGCTTTTTTTGGTTGTTTTTTTGGTTTATCAAAATATTTGGTCAAGCAAGATCTCTCAACCGGGCTCATTGTCTTATATTTTTATCATTTGTTTAATAATTATAGAGTTAATGTGGTTAATTTCTTTTTTGCCGGTTAATTTTAATATCAGCGCTTTAACCATCTCAATTGTTTATTATATTATAATTGGTTTGACTAAAAATTATTTAAGCGATCAGTTGGATAACCAGACGATTAGATCGTATTTGATTTTTGGTTTCGTGGGCTTGGCTATCATTTTTGCGAGCTCTAAATGGTTTTAAAATAATTAAATGTTATTAAAATTTTCCAAGAATTCAATAATTATAATATTACTCTTAGCTGTTATTTTCGGTTTAGCGGGGGGGTTGGCGGCTGGGTTGTTTGTTGTGTCAAATTTTAACAGTCAGGGGCTGCCAACAAATGATTATATGAATTTTTTAAATAATCTCAATTACAGCATTTTGCCTTCAAGCCGATCAAGCAAGATGGTAATCGAACAAGATAAAGTGGTAGTGAAAACAATAGCTAATTCTCAGAATGTTTTGTTCGGAATATATCAAAAAATAAAATCCGAGAATAATAACGATCCAGAGCAATCTCGGTTTGATTTTGGAAGTTATTACCAAATTGAAGATTCGGTTGGACAGGGGTTGATTATTACCAGTGATGGTTGGGCGATTACTTCATTTTGGCCCGAGTCTTTGAACAAAATAAAAAAGACGAGCGTTGAATCAGGAAAAATTGTCCTATCAGCCTGGGAAAACTATGTTGTAATAACTCGAGATAAAAAAATCTACCAGATAGACCGAGTGGCTAGAGATTCTTTAACCGGTTTTGCCTACTTGCATTTGGCTGATGCCAATAATTTGCCGGTAAAAGAATTATCTAGTATTAAAGAAATAAAACCAGGCCAGTTAGCCTTATTATTAGAATGGTCGGGAAGAAATAATATAATGCATATTAATAGTGTTAAAGGAAACAATTCTGTTTATTCGGCGGATAGATACATCGGTTTGCTTGAAGTTAATCAGGCAATAAGCAAAAATCTAAAAGGATCGGTATTGTTTGGTTTGAATGGATCGGTCTATGGTTTGGTTGACGAGGAGGGGAGGATAGTTCCGATTGCTTTATTCTCCGGGGCGTTAAAAAGTTTATTAAAGGAAGGCGTAATTAGGAGGGCGAATTTGGGAATCAATTGCGTAGATTTATCAAAAATTGTTTTTCAAGATTCTGGAATGGAAAAATTATTATTTCCAAAATACGGCGCGCTAATTGCAAAAAATAAACAAGGAGTTGCGGTAGAAAAAAACAGCCCGGCATATTTGTCCGGTTTGAAAGAGGGCGATATTATCACTGAAATAAACAATCTGGAAATTTCTGCCGGAAATTCTTTAGCTGACCTAATCAAATCTTTTTCCGCTGGAGATATGGTAAATTTGTTTTATTGGAGAAATGGCCAGAAAAACAATATTTCCGTTAAATTAGGCGAACTGAAATAAGGGAAATTTGTTTACTTTATATTTTGGGTTGCGGTCAGAGATAAACAAAAATTATGAATTGCGCGACTTTTGTTGTTGTGTTTTTAACTTTTGTTTTTTGTGTTATAATATAGAGGTTATAATACGGCCTATGATAAAGATAAAATCAATCAGAACGAAAAAAAAATTAGCAGGAAAAACCATTCTTTTACGCGCTGATTTTAACATTCCGATAGAAAACGGCAAGATAAAAGATGATTTTAGGATTGTAGCCGAGTTGCCCTTAATTAGGTATCTTCTCAGGCATCGAGCCAAAATAATTATCATGACTCACTTGGGCCAGCCGAAGTTTGATAAACATAAGAAAGTTATCAATCAGGAAGAATTTTCCGTTAGACCGATAGCCGCAAAAATCAGTAAATTGCTTCATCGTAAAATTTGGTTTATCAATAATTGCGTTGGAGCAAAGGTTAAACAGACTGCGAAAAAAATGAAAGATCAAGATATTTTGTTGCTTGAAAATTTAAGATTTTATCAAGAAGAAGAAAAAAACGATAAAAAATTTGCCAAAGAATTGTCTGCTTGCGCTGATTTATATATTAATGATGCTTTTTCCGTCAGTCATCGTAATCACGCTTCAGTCAGCGCAATAAAAAAATATTTGCCATCTTTTGCTGGGAGTTTGATTGAGCGCGAGGTTAAAAGTTTGCATCGGGTGATGAAACCGGCTAAGCCCTTGATTTCTATTATTGGTGGAGCGAAAATATCAACCAAGACCGGTTTGATAAAAAATTTATTAAAAATTTCTGATTATGTCCTGGTGGGCGGAGCTGTAGCCAATTGTTTTTTAGCGGCCAGAGGTTTCGAGGTCGGCAGGTCATTAGTTGATAAGAAAAGCATTTTATTGGCTGGGAAACTTGATTGCAAAAAGATTATTTTGCCGATTGATGCGATAGTGGGCAATAATAAAGCCCAACAAAAAGTTGCCAAAAAAGAACTGATTAAAATAAGCAAAAATGATTCAATTTTTGATATCGGACCAGCGACCATTAAGCTCTATGCTAAATATATCAAACAAGGAAAGACTATAGTTTGGAATGGTCCGATTGGAATGTTTGAAAACGAAAAATTTAAACATGGCACAATGGCCTTAGCTCGGCTAATCGCAGCCCGTTCAACCGGAAGGGCCTTTGGTGTGGTTGGCGGCGGAGAGACGGTGGAAGCTTTGAAATTGACCAAGATGTTTGATTATGTTGATTGGGTATCAACCGGCGGGGGTGCGATGCTATCTTATCTAGGCGGAGAGAAGATGCCAGGGCTAAAAGGTATCGTAAAAAATTAATTTTAATCACTAACTCCTCGTGGGCTTGCCCGAGGTAATTCATTAAAAACTTCATAAAAGTATGATAAAATCAATTAGTAGTAAATTTTTTCCATTAGCCATCTTGTCGATGGCGATATTTATTGCTGGTATAATGATGGTTTCCTATGCCAGAGCTGTTAGCACTTCTTTTATTTCGGTTATATCGCCTAATGGAGGAGAAGTATGGGAAAAGGGAACAAAACAAATTATCAAATGGCAAGACAGCGCACCTTTGCCTGACTGTCCTACTGGTGGAGCGTGCATTCCGCCGCTTAGATTATATGACATCAAACTAGTAACCCATAACCAGTCTACTTGCATTGATCAAGGCAACGGTCTAACATCTTGTTCCGCGCCATCAATAGCACCCTATGTGGTTGCGAAAGGAGTTGATGGTTATATGTTTACCTGGACTGTGGGGTTGATTAATGAGTTGTATGACTCTCTTGCTCCCGATGGTTATTACAAAATAAATATTTGCCAGACAAATTCCGATATTTGCAATTCAAGCGACAATCATTTTAAAATTATTTCTGCCAACAATCTTTCTATTTCAACCACAGCAATTCCAAACGGGACCATTCGCGTTCCTTATATAACTTCCCTATCCGCTACGGGCGGAAACGCTAGTTATATATGGTCAGCAAGCGATCTGCCTGCCGGCCTATCTATTCGAGGTGGAGCATGTATCGCCAATACAATTTCTTGCCAGGCGCCAGGCGAGATTTATGGAACGCCAGCAGCAACCAGTACGGCTGAAATTAGCTCAGGCGCAGGCACCTATCCTGTTACTATAAAAGTAACCTCAGGAGCGCAAATTGCAAGTAAGCGATTCAACCTGATCATTGTTGGAACTAGCACCCCAATACAATGCAAAATTCCTACCTGTAACGATGGTTATAATACTTATAATACCAACAAAATCGATACAAATGGATGTGATATATATGTCTGCCAAGAAAAAACAACAATATCCGAACAGGTAAAATGCGTTTTCAAAGGATCTCGGGCAGAGCAGAAGTGCTATTCAGATGATGGCCACTTTTCTTGTTCTGGGCTAGCGTCATGCACTATTGAGGTGTCGGGTAAAAAGGGAAATAAATTGACCTGGAAAAGCTCTTGTCAGAATACTGCAAATACAATGTTAGACGACCAGGATGAGAGCGCTGTTTTCAGTTGTATTCCTACGGTCGTTGCTGAAGCGCCAATAGTATCCGAACAGGTAAAATGCGTTTTTAAAGGTTCGCAAACCGAACAGAAATGTTATATGGCAGCCAACAATGAAAAGCCAAATTGTTCTGGTATAGATGCTTGCATAGTAGAAGTTGAACAGAAGAAAGGGGAAAAAATCACTTGGAAAAGCACCTGCGGCGGCTATGCTTATACGAAAATGGATGGCAATAACAACTACGCCGTATTTGATTGCACTCCAGCCGGGGCAGAAATGGTTAATAATGCCAAGGATATAGCAAATGACAAATATGATGAAATACTTGTTGAGTTAAAACAATTGCGCAACACTATAAAAGAACAGCAGAATGAAATCAAGTATTTAAAATCTATGACCGCTGATTTGCGAGATGTATCAGATAAGATGAAGAGAGCCATCAATGACTTCATCACCTACGGTGTTGATGCTAACACTCAGAAATTGGGCGCTGGTGAAAGAGCGGCAGTCATCAGCTCGTACAAAGCAGCATTCGACAAGCTGCCAGAGACTGAAGCCGAGCTGACTGATGCCATCAAGATCGCCAATGGTCGTTTTCCGTCTCTGACCAGCGATACGGCAGAAAAAACCGCCAAAGACCAATTTATCAAGATCTATAAGAGGGTTGCTGATATGAATGATGCTAAAGACAGCGCAGCTATCAAAGTCATGGCCTATGGTTTGCGCCAGAAAGCAGAAAACAGGAATTTGGACAGTGAAAATGCCGGTATTAAGACTTTCAGAGCGATCTACGGTTATAACCCGAAAACCACGGGAGACTGGAATATGATGCAGGCCATTACTTATTCAGGCGCGGCCAGGGAGGAAGATTCTGACGGAGACCTGTTATCTGATAAGATGGAAGCACAATACGGAACTGATCCTAAAAAAGCCGATACTGACGGTGACGGTTATAAAGATGGTGTCGAAGTGAACGCCGGCTACAACCCGAAAGGCAAAGGAGTTTTATAATCTAAATATTAAAATTAAACTAAACGTATGATTCCCAACAAAATTGTAACAATTTTTATCGGAGTTTTTTTAACTCTCGGCTCTTTGTATTTGGCGATTTTATCATGGAACGCCATCAAAGCGCATGATTATATCGGCGTGAGCGAACAGCAACGCCACTCCATCGCCATAACTGGCGAGGGCAAAGTATCAGCTGTGCCTGATATCGCCAAAATTCAACTAGGCTATTCGGCCGAGAAGAAAACAGTTGCCGATGCCCAAAAAGACAACAGCGCCAAAATGAACGCAATCAACGAAAAGTTGAAGAAAGATTTTGGCATTGACCAGAAAGATATTAAAACCGTCAGTTATAATATTTATCCTCAGTATGATTGGAGTAATAATAAACAGACATTACGCGGTTATCAAGTAAGCCAGAGTTTGGAGGTAAAGATAAGGGCGATGGATCAAGTAAGTAAAATACTGGACGTATCAGGACAAATCGGGTTGAATCAGATTGGAAGCTTGTTTTTTGAAGTGGATGATCCTGAAAAAATAAAACAAGAAGCGAGAGAGATAGCTCTTGAGCAAGCCAAATTAAAAGCAGGAAAATTGGCAGATATTGCCGGAGTGAAATTGGGTAAGATTATTTCATTTAGCGAATCTGGTAATTATCCCGCGACCATTGTTAGAGATTATGCCATGAAAGAAGCTTATGGCATTGGTGGCGCCAGCAGCGCGCCTTCAGTTGAAGCAGGAAGCACTGATTTTGTTATTGTTGCTACTGTTGAATACGAAATTTTATAATATGGCAAAAATAAAGAGTGTTTTCGCTCGTGAGATACTAGATTCACGCGGTGATCCGACAATTGAGACAAAAATTATTTTGGATAGCGGCGTTAGCGCTAAAGCTAGCGTGCCGTCCGGCGCTTCAACCGGAGCGCATGAAGCATGGGAACTTCGTGATGGCGATAAAAAAAGATACAGAGGAAAAGGCGTTTTAAAGGCAGTGGAAAATGTAAACACCAAAATTGCTCCAAAATTAAAAGGGATGATAGTCAGCAAACAACAAGAAATAGATGATTTTATGGTTAGGCTTGATGACACAAATAACAAAAACAAATTGGGAGCTAATGCGATATTGTCCGTATCTTTGGCTAGCGCTAGAGCAGCCTCAATTGACAGAGGCATGGAATTGTATGAGTATATTGCGAAGATTTTTAATTTTTCCGAAAAATATAAAATGCCGACTCCGTCATTTAATATTTTTAACGGCGGCAAACATGCTGATACCAATTTAGATTTTCAGGAATTTATGATTCTTCCGCTGAAGAAAGCTTCTTTTGCCGAAAAAGTAAGAATGGGATCGGAGATATTTCATGAGTTGGGAAGTGTTTTGAAAAAAGCTGGTTTTGATACGGATGTCGGAAATGAAGGAGGGTATGCTCCGGACATAGTCTCTAGTATTCAGGCGATAGAATTAATTGTCGCGGCGATTATTAATGCTGGATATAAGCCAGGAAAAGACGTCGGTCTCGGGATAGATGTCGGTTCATCAGAATTATATAATCCAGAGAACGGAACATATGTTTTTAAACTAGACCAGGCCAGATTCCACAACAGCACTTTAGTCAGTTTATATAGAGAATGGCTGTCAAAGTTTCCAATTGTTTCAATCGAAGATGGATTGGCGGAGGATGATTGGCAAGGATGGCAAGAATTAACGAAAGAGCTAGGCAGGGAGATGCTTTTGATTGGCGACGATCTTTTTGTTACTAATATCAACCGTTTGCGTCGTGGCTTGAAAGAAAAAGTCGCTAATTCGGTTTTAATAAAGCCAAATCAGGTTGGGACTTTGAGCGAAACGATTGCCTGCATCAAGCTGGCGCAAAAACATAATTATCAGTTGATGGTATCTCATCGCAGCGGGGAAACAACTGACGACTTTATCGCCGATTTGGCTGTAGCGGTAGGGGCGGAATTCATTAAATCAGGCTCCTTGTCGCGCGGTGAACGTTTGGCTAAATACAATCGTTTGATGGAAATCGAGGAAGGTTTAAAATAATTTTCAATTTTCAAATATCAATTTCATTTTTGGAAATTGAGAATTGGGGGTTGGAAATTTTTATATTATGCCTAAAAAAGAAAGCAACAAAGAATTAACAAATAATATCTTACCAATAATTCTTGTCATCTTGGATGGTTGGGGCATCACCGAACCGAATCCGGGAAATGCCATTACTTTGTCTAGCACGAAAAATTTAGATGATTATAAAAAAAATTACCCCTTCACCTTGTTGCACGCTCATGGCAAGTATGTTGGTTTGCCAGAATTACAGGACGGAAATAGTGAAGCCGGACACATGAACATCGGAGCTGGCCGCTTGGTTGAGCAAGACGCGGTTAGAATTTTTCATAGTATTCAAGACGGCATGTTTTTCAAAAATCCAGCTTTTATGGAGGCGGTTTATAATATCAAAAACAATAAATCCAGCCTTCATTTAATTGGTTTGCTGTCTAATGGCATGAGCGCCCATAGCGATCCAGAACATTTGCGGGCCTTATTGAAATTTATTGATATGCACGGCATTGAAGAGGTTTATCTGCATCTTTTTACGGATGGGCGTGATTCGCCAAAGTATGTCGCTCTTAAATTAGCCGAGCAGTTAACCAGAGATTTTGTTAATTACAAATGTCAAATTAGAATCGCCACTATTATGGGAAGATTTTATGGCATGGAAAGGACAAAAAAGTGGGATCGGACGGAAAAAGCTTATAATGCTATGGTAATGGGAGAAGGCAGAACGGCTGAAAACGTCGAATCGGCTATTACCCAGTCTTATAACAGCGGCGAGAGCGATGAATTTATCGAACCATATGTGATAACAGTTGAACAAAAACCCGTTAAAACGATTTCGGATAATGACAGTGTTATTGTTTTTAATTTACGCTCTGATCGAGCAAGGCAATTGGCAAAGGTATTCGTACAAAAAGAATTCGATAAAATTAACCCAGGAAGCTTTAAAAGAAAAAAAATTATTAAGAATTTATGCTTTGTTGCGATGACTGATTTTGGCCCCGATTTGGATAATATTTTAACAGCTTATCCCAGTTACGATATCAAAGATACTCTGCCAATTCAATTAGCTGACTTAAAGCAACTTTATATCGCCGAAAGTGAAAAGTATGCTCACGTAACTTATTTTTTTAACGGTGGTTATGCTGGCGCGGTGGCAGGCGAAGATAAGCATATGGTGCCATCGCCTGATGTAAAATCGTATGATGAAACTCCAGCCATGAGTTCGAAAGATCTGGTTAAGCAAGTAAACGAAAATTTAAAAAACAAGAAGTATGATTTTACGGTGTTAAATTTTGCCGCTCCCGATATGGTTGCTCATACTGGTAATTTACCGGCAAGTATTGAGTGTTGCCACCAGGTTGATAAATGCCTGGGTGAAATAACATCTCAATATTTAGCGGTTGGCGGTACGATCGTTGTGACAGCAGACCACGGCAATATAGAAGAATTGGTCAATCTAGAAACCGGGGAAATAGACACCGAGCATTCCATCAATCCGGTTCCATTTATAATAATCAATAAAAATCTTAAGAATAATATCAAATTACGATCGGGCGGCTCGTTATGCGATATTGCCCCGACCATTCTCAAGCTGATGGGCAGAAAACAGCCCGAGACCATGTCCGGAAAACCATTATTTTAATTATGAATGTCAAAAGAAAAAATAATAACCCAAAACCGATCGTGCTGGTAGTATTAGATGGCTGGGGAATAGCCCAGCCCTATAGCGGCAACGCTGTTAGCCAAGCAGAAACCATTTTTATTAAAGATTTGATTAGCCGTTACCCGGCAATGACGTTGCGTGCATCTGGTGAAGCAGTTGGCTTGCCTTGGGGCGAAGTCGGAAATAGCGAAGTCGGTCATTTAAACTTGGGTTTGGGCAGGATTGTTTATCAAGATTTGCCAAGGATAAACAAGTCAATCAGTGATAATAGTTTTTTTCAAAATAAATTTTTACTAGAAGCTTTAGCTCATGTCAAGAAAAACAATTCCAAGCTTCATTTGCTTGGCCTTACTTCAAGCGGCTGCATCCATGCTTCAATTGAACATTTGCAGGCTTTGTTAGCTTTTTGTCAAGAAAATAAACAAGACAAAGCCTATTTGCATTGTATTTTAGATGGCCGTGATACAGCTTATAACAGTGGCTTGGGCTTTATCAAGGATATAGAACGAATTATTGATGATTGCGGAGTGGGCAAAATAGCCACTCTTTGCGGTAGGTTTTATGCCATGGATAGGGATAATCATTGGGACAGAATAGAAAAAGCGTATAATGCCATGGTTCTAGGACAGGGAAATGTTTATGGTAATCCTATAAGAGCAATAGAAGAAAGCTATGACAAAAAAATATATGACGAAGAATTTTCTCCAACCGTAATTACAGATGAGAATCAACAACCAGTAGTTATTGATAATAATGATGCCGTAATTTTTTTTAATTATCGTTCTGATCGCGCCAGGGAAATAACCAAAGCGTTGGTCCTCCCTGGTTTGGAAAAGTTCTCTCGTAAAAAAATATGTCAAAATTTATTTTTTGTTAGTTTTACCGAATACGAAAATAATCTGCCGGTTACCATCGCTTTCCCTCAAGAAATACTTCGCAATAGCTTGGGGGAAGTTTTAGCCAGTTCCGGTTTCAAGCAGTTAAGAATATCGGAAACTGAAAAATACGCCCATGTAACTTACTTTTTCAATGGTGGCAAAGAAGAAAAATGCCAAGGCGAAGACCATGTTTTAATACCATCACCGGCTGTTTCCAGTTATGACCAAAAACCGGAAATGTCATCCGCGGATCTTACGGATAAATTATTAAATGAAATTGAACGCGATTATTACGATTTTATTTTAATAAATTATCCGAACGCTGATATGGTTGGCCATACTGGAAATTTACAGGCTGCGGTAAAAGGCATCGAAACCCTGGATAAGTGTATAAACAAGATAGTGCGCCTGGTTCTAGCCAAAGACGGAGTAGTTTTAGTAACAGCTGATCATGGAAACGCCGAATCAATGTTTAATATGCAGACTGGTATGATCGATAAGGAACATACAGCGAATCCGGTGCCGTTCATCCTTGTCGGTAAAAAATTTGAGGGCCTGGCTTTAAACGTAAGCGATGCTCCCGGAGGAGATTTAAGCTTAGTCGAGCCGCAAGGCATATTATCAGATGTAGCGCCTACGATTTTAGATTTACTTGGATTAGAAAAACCAGAAGAAATGACCGGTCGAAGCTTAATCAAGATCTAGTTTAACTAATTCTATGTCTATTTTGACTATCAACTCTAATTCGATTTTTTTAAATATAAACTGATATCTGACTCAGAAGATGTTATCAAGTATGGCAATATGCAAATTAGTTCAAATAGTTACTTTATTAGAAATAAAGTGATGTCAAAATTAAAATATCTAGACCATATTAAAACTTTGATTATTAAGCCAAACGAGTAGTTAATAGCCGTTCGTGAAGTTGTGAAAAGTATTTAACTATTCAGCTGTTTATGATTAGACGTTTATTAAATGGAAAAATCAATAGCATAACATTAGCAGCGTTTTTGATAGCGCTGTCTTCTTTGATCAGCCGTTTTTTGGGAATTTTTCGCGATCGTATTCTTGCCGGACAATTTGGAGCTGGAGATACTCTAGACATGTACTATGCCGCTTTCAGAATACCAGATTTAATTTTTAACCTCTTGGTTTTAGGAGCGTTATCAGCCGGTTTTATTCCTATTTTCTCTAGTCTGCTGAAAGAAAACAAGAAATCAACCAACAATGAAGCTTGGCGGCTGGCTAACAATCTATTGCATGTTTTAGGCTTTAGTATATTGGCGTTATCGTTGTTGGGAATTATTTTTGCCCCTTGGTTGATGAAAATTATAACCCCCGGTTTTTCTCAGGAAAAATTAATCATAACGGCAAATTTATCCAGGATAATGTTTTTTTCTCCGATTCTTCTTGGTCTTTCTTCTGTTATCGGCGGAATTTTACAGTCTTATAAAAGGTTTTTCGTTTATTCGCTATCACCAATTTTTTATAATGCAGGAGTAATTATCGGTGTCTTATATTTTGTTCCGATTTGGGGTGTTTATGGTTTGGCTTGGGGCGTTGTTTTGGGAGCTTTTTTCCACTTAATAGTTCAAGCGCCAAGCGTTTTTCAGTTGGGTTATCGTTACCAATTTTTATTGAACCTAAAGGACAGTTCATTGAAGAAAATTAAGTCCATGATGATTCCGCGCACTATGAGTTTGGCAATATCGCAGATCAATTTATTGGTCATAACTATCGTTGCCTCAACCTTGGATAACGGATCATTGGCGGTTTTTAATTTGGCCAACAACCTCCAGTCCTTTCCGGTCGGTATTTTCGGCATCTCTTTTGCCGTTGCGGCTTTTCCCGCTTTATCGGGCTTGGCATTTGATCGAGAACAGCTGGTTGCAAGTATTTCTTCGTCTTTAAGGCAAATACTTTTTTTTATTGTGCCTTGCACGGTTTTATTGCTAACCTTGCGCGCCCAGATTATTCGCGTTATCTTGGGAACTGGAGACTTTGGCTGGCAAGATACTATTTTAACTATTGATACTCTGGGTTTTTTTGCTTTTTCATTATTCGCTCAAGCCACTTTGCCTTTGTTGACTAGAGTTTTTTATGCCAGGCACGATGCCAAAACCCCGTTTTACATTGGTTTAATGTCGGCCGTGGCTAATATTTTCCTTTCTATTATATTTGGCTCAAAAATGGGTGTCGCTGGCTTGGCTCTCGCTTTTTCTATAGCAACAATATTAAACCTCTTGGTGTTATGGCTTGCTTTGCGCGCGGAAATAGGATTTTTAGATGAAGATAGAATAATCCAGTCAATTATTAAATTTTCAGCAGCGGCTTTTTTGTGCGGAGCTACCATTCAAGGCATGAAAATATTTTTGGCACCATTGATTGATATGACCAGATTTTGGGGTATTTTATCCCAAGGTTTGATAGCGGGTATTTTGGGTCTGGCAGTTTATTTAGGCGTTTGTTATGTTTTACGCAGCGAAGAATTGTTTTATCTTTGGCACGGAATTAAACGTCGATTGCCTTGGATAAAATCAATACCGGATGAGGATCAGGGCGAGGCGAGAGGCATTTAGAATAATTTTAATGAAAAATACCAGTTTATCTGGTTTTTTTGTAAGCAACAATTTATCCTTGTTTTATTGTTATAACCCTCTAACCATTATCGCGATCGATTTTTGGATGTTCGTGACCCTTTTTCAGGCGCTCTTTCAAGATTTTTATTTCTTTATTTTTTTCTATATTATAAAGCTCCTTATCATCCTTGGCATTTTCAATCAACTGGGAAACGTATTCTCCGCCAAGAAAGTGTGGCAGGATAATATAATCAGCTCCGGCTTGGTACAACTCTAAAGCATCGTTAATTTGCCTGGCAGTTAAAATCGAAACCGCTTTAGATTTATTTCTTTTTAAGACGTTTAAAATAAGCAGATTAGTTTCCTTTTCCGGGATAGTAGAGACTACCACCAAGGCCTTGCTTATCCCCAGATCTTCTAAAAATTCCGAATCATCTGCGTCGCCGTAGATTACGCGCAATCCCTCTTGATGTAATTCTTTTACAATTTTTGGATTATAATCAACCACTAAAAAATTATTTGTAACTTTATTGAACGCTTTAATCACTGAAAAACCGATACGATTATAGCCCAACAACACATAATCAAAACAACACTCGGCGACCTCTTTTTCGTTGATTGTTTTTTTTTCAAAAACAACAAGATATTTTGAAATTTTATTAAAAATCTTTTCCGCATAAATAATCATATATGTCGATCCGGCAATCGTTATTAGTCCGACTACAGCGACAAACGATAGAATATCTTGGCTTAGGCTTCCAATTTTCACGCCAAAAGCAATTAAAATTAGAGAAAATTCGGAAATTTGCGCTACTGTTAAGCCTGCCATAAAGCTGGTTTTTTTACTAAAGCCCAGCAAGCCCATTAATATCAGAACAATCAGCGGATTGCCTATTAAAATAAAAAGAGAAAAAATGATTGCCGGTATGATTAAATTCGTTATATCGGTAAAAATCATCTGACTGCCAAGAATGATAAAGAAGGAGATAATAAAAAAATCTCGCAATGGTTTCAATTTGGAGCCGATTTCGTAACTATAAGGAGATATTGAAAGCATAATACCGGCTATAAGAGCCCCTACTTCGATTGAAAAACCGGCGTAGAGAAACAAAAACGCGAGACCAAAGCCCCAAGATATGGCAAAAAGAAAAAGAAATTCTTGAGATTTAGCAAAGAAGTCTCCCAGTCTGGGCAATAGATAGATGCTAATTGGCAATAAAACTGCGATTAGCAATCCGCCTTTTATTAGGGTGGTAAAAAGCAAATTACCAGTGCCTGAGCCGGCGGCCAGAGAGGAAATGATGATTAAAATAAGTATTGCCGCTAGGTCTTGGACTAATAAAAAACCGATGGAAATTTTGCCATAGAGTTTCTCCAGCGCGTCTTTATCGGAAAGAAGTTTCATGATGATAATAGTGGAAGAAAAAGTTAGCGCAATTGCGATATAAATAGTGGCAACTGGAGAGAACCCCAAGGTTATGCCAATGAAGTAGCCGATAATTGAAGTAAAAACAATTTGTCCGAGTCCGGTAATTAGAGAAATTTTCCCAACTTCGTTGATTACCTTGGGAGATAAATGAAGACCAACTATAAACAACAAAAAAGCGATGCCCATTTCCGAGAAAATAGAAAAAGTTTCTGTATCCTGGATGAGATTGAGACACAACGGTCCTACCACGATGCCGGAAAGGATGTAGCCGATAATTAAAGGCTGTTTTAAGATTCTGATTATTACAGAAATTCCCAATACTATTACAATAATTAAACTAAACTGTGAAAAGGGATCTAACATATTAGTTTATTTAAAAAAAATAATACAGGATGAAATATGCGATTAATTATATCATAGCAAACATATTTTACAAAACATTTTTAAAATTTTTTTAAAATAGGAAAATTATTTGATTCGACACTTTGATTCAACATAAATAAGACATCTCAAAAAACCTTTACACAGGACTAATCACTCTGTCCCGCCAAAATGATAAACAATTAAAATTAAATGGTTCGGATACGGTTGATTTCTCTCCACATTATCATGCTAGCATGAAGAACTTAAAAAAACAGAGCCAATTAAAACCTTGTTTTTTATTATTTTTAAATAATAATAAATTCGGTAAAATTATGATTTTTTTAAAAAAAATGTTATAATATTAAACATAAAATTCCAATCAATTTTTATGCTTTTAGCAAATAAAACATTGAATTATTTTTTTATTAAAATTATATTTTTAATATCTGTTTTTTTTACAATTTCTCTTTGTTCATTTATTTTTTTCATATTTATAATAACCTCTCCCATCATTGCCTCCACCTCGCCCGACGCCATCGCCATCAGGGTAATGCCCAACCCCAGCCACTATTCCCCGCTGC
>CAYUHZ010000008.1:0-27695 GCA_964444625.1 uncultured Gammaproteobacteria bacterium
GCGCATGTTTAATAAAAAAACAGGACGAAGCAAATTTTTGCTCGCCTGTTTTTTATATCTTAACAGGAAACCCCGCCCGACTAAGGCGGCTGGTCCAGGAGCCGCCGCAGGAGGGCGGGGATGAATGGAGCAGAGGAAACCCCGCATGAAAAAAGCCGTCCCGTTAGGGCGGCTTTTGAGTGCGGGGAGGACGTCATTATGCCAATAATTTTCTTTAAACCATTTTTTTCCGACAATGTAAAAATTATTCATATATTAAATCTATCATATTTAACCCTTTAAATAAAGATGATTATTTTGTCAGTTTAGGTGAATTATTATCATAAAATAAGCCAAAATAATAAAATAACATTGACAAAATAAATATTTTATGTTTATGTTAAAAATTAGATCTTTGACAACTTTATAATCCTTTGCGGCCGTTTATGTTGTTTCCATCAAGCGGTTGTCAATTATCTTCTCGGTAATTGTAGGTCACTATGTTTTCAAGGAAAATGGCCTGCGAGAGAGGCTGTCTGGCGCGATCTTGATGGTTGCGGGGTTTGTGTTGATTATATTAGTGGTATTAAACAACAAAATACAAGGAGGGAGAAAATGAAAAAAAAGAAACAGTAACAGTGGTAACAAGAAGTTTTCAGGCAGGGGCAGCAGGTTTTGAAGGTAAATCATTTGACATGTCCCAGTTCCAGAAAAAAGTAGCAGAGCCGATAAATGTTCTCCTGCGTTTTCCTGAGGTTGTTGGCAATATCGTTGTAACAACTAACGGCGAAGCAGGAAATAAATTGGCTGAAATAATCGGACCGGATGGCAAGACACCGACGGTCAGGGCGTTTGAAGAAGTTTTTCCGAGCGAAGTTTCTTCCGGAAAAATTATTCTTCGTGTTTGTGCTGATTGGGGCAAGAACCCGGGCAGCGGCAACGCTTTAAACGAGGGTATCGCTTTGGCAACCGGCCAGTGGGTAATGTGCTGGTCGCCGGAAATTGAAATGGACGGCTATAAAATAATTTCCGCCCTCAATCTGGCTGATGAAAAAAAGCTGATGCTCGTCGGTTTCATGAGGAAGCGGTGGTGGGAAAAACCGCAATGGAATGTTGTTCAAAATACCGCCTGCCTCTGGCGCACGGACGCGATTAAAGATATCGGAGGTTTTGCTCCGGAATGCAACGGCACGGGCGAAACAGTACAAACCGCCGAATATGGCGCCGTTCCATTGGCTGGCATGGAGGATTTTCACGCCATGCTCCGGCTCATGGGAAAATATGGCGATGATTTCAGATGGGGGCTTGTCGGCCGAAAAGATCCCCTGCATTGGGATACTGATTTTCCTCCGGGAAGCGAGAGAGAGGAGAATCACTTGAAGAAAGTGGCCAGGCAGTACCTGGTCATGAAAGCCTATGCCGGGAAAATATTTGCCGGTGTAAGCTTTGAAAATTTGATGGACAAGCTGTTTAGCTTGCGCTATCAAGATTAAATAATAAAATTAAAACCCGCTCAGAACTCGGATAGCTCTGGGCGGTTTTTTTAAGGATTATATAAAGAACCAAGGTTTAAAAGATTACAAACAAATACATACGCAACAGCTGACGATATTCAATCTAATACCACGTCAGCTTGCTGCGGGGTAGTTTGTTGAATATGCAAAAACCGCCAGCTTAATGCTGTCGGTTTTTTAAATCGTCAATGTGCAAAAGTTATTTAGCCTTTGCCATAGTTTTAATGCACTTGGCGCAGACAATTTGTTTTTTGCCTTCAATTGTTTTAACCTGAAGATTGATATACTGTCGTCTGATAGTTTTGATGTTAGAGTGAGAGCGGTTAGCGTCCTTAGTTGAGGCTGAGCGTCCGCAAATTTCGCATTTCTTCGCCATAATATTTTGCTTTATTAGTTTATTTTATATTGTTGAGACTATCATCTTTTGCTAAAAATAGCAAGTTGTGTTAAACTATAATATATTTTTATAATTTTCGTTTTTTCGAGCGGTATGGAATTAATTTTTTCTTTAATTGTAATACTTTTTTCCGCAATAATCCATGAATATATGCACGGCTGGGCAGCGGACAGATTGGGAGATTCTACAGCCAAAGATGCCGGAAGATTATCCCTTAACCCCTTGGCTCATATTGATCCATGGGGTTCGATTGCAATGCCGATATTGATTTATTTTGCTACTGCTGGCAATTTTTTCTTTGGTTATGCTAAGCCAGTGCCATATAATCCTTATAATTTGCGCGATCAAAAATACGGAGCAGCCAAAGTGGCGCTAGCCGGACCGGCAGCAAATTTTATAACCGCTTTGTTTTTTAGTCTTGTTTTAAGATTTGGCCCTAGTTTTTTACCTTTAAATTCCTTATCCGTTCAATTGCTTGCGGTGGTAGTTTTTATTAATATTACATTAATGGTTTTTAATCTTTTGCCTATTCCGCCATTAGACGGATCAAAAATATTAATGCCCTTTTTACCATACTCGTGGCAGATCAGATTTGCGCAACTGGAAAATTATGGCATGATGATTTTATTGCTGTTTGTTTTTTTCGGTTTTTCGCTAATAATCCCATTAATCAGAATAATATTTTATATTTTGGTTGAATTTAATTTTTTATTTTTTATTAGCTAATTTTTAGTTATTTTTATTATTTTCATTGATCTAAAACCATTGAATATGAATATTGACAGCAAGCTATAATATGTTAGATTTAATTATGGTGAGAAAATTGTTTGGTTCAATTAATTTCATTAATAAGGAGGGGGGAAATGACAAAAGAAGCAGTTAAAAACGGCAATGGTAACGGATTGAAACTTGTTTATTCAATAATAGACTTAGAAAAAATAGCTTGCGGAACAGGCAAGCGAGAAGTGGTGGTTGCCGTTACTGAGCCAATTGAAGCGGCTTTCCAGTTCATTAGTGAATTGGTGATATTTCTACCGGAAGAAAATCTTCCGATCAAAATATTAACCAATCTTGGCCCTGGCATCATGCTATTGATGCCAGATGGCGTGCCAGGTGAAGACGACCACACTCTTTATTATGAAATTGGTGAGATGTTTCATAGCATGGAAACATCGCCAGATGGGGAGGTTAAACTCCTAAAAAGAGCGGTGGTGGCATAAAATATCTGGCTTTGCCAGATTGATTTGACTGTTTTTCTAGGGTTGGTCTCAGGATCAACCCTTTTTATTTGGTTTTTTTAAAACTGTGGTATGACAAATAATGTAGTTGCATAATTATTGGCTATTTTTCTAGTTAATAAAACTTATTTAAAAAAATATATTAAGAAAAACGTGGTTTTTCAAAAAACATCAAAGAGGAATTACTTTGTTGGAAATTTTCTTAGTAATGGCCGTTATCGTTATTTTGCCAGGAATAGTAATCGTGGATATTCACCCCAATAAACAATAATATAAAAAAGACCTAGTTATTTTACTAGGTTTTTTATTTAGAAATTTATCGGATAATACCGGCTCAGGGCAAAATTTTATAGTTATAAACTTTAATTAATTTGTAAATATTTAAGTAATTCTTGTATGTTTTTTATTGGGTAAGTTTTTATTTTTTTTGTTTCAATATTTGTTGCCGGAATAACCGCCTTGGCAAATCCCAACTTTTCAGCTTCTTTCAAGCGAGCATCTAATTTTGGAATTTGTCTGATTTCTCCGCCCAAACCGACCTCGCCAATGAATAATGTCTGGCGATCAAGATATTGGTTAGACAGGGACGAGACAATAGCGGCGCAAATAGCCAGATCAAGGCTTGGTTCATTTAATCTCATGCCGCCGACAATGTTTAAGATGATATCTTGATTAGTTAAATTAATTTTGGCTTTTTTGGTCAATACGGCCGATAATATTTGCAAGCGGTTCAGATCATAGCCGGAAGCTTTGCGTTGGGGGTAACCGAAGATGGTTTTACTGACCAGAGCTTGAATTTCAACCAAAAAAGGCCGCACGCCTTCCATAATGGCGCTTAAGGCGGAACCGGTTAGCTTTTCATCCGTTTCTTCAATAAAAATAGATGATGGATTTTTTACTTCTTCAAAGCCGGTACCAGTCATCTCCAAAATGCCTATTTCACTGGTTGATCCAAAACGGTTTTTTGATGAACGCAGTAAGCAGTAGTTATGGGCAGTTTCGCATTCAAGATAAATAACCGTATCTACGATATGTTCAAGCGATTTCGGCCCGGCAATTGAACCATCTTTAGTGATATGTCCTACCAGCATTACCGCTATTTCATTATGTTTGGCCATTTCTAATAATTTGACGGCGGTTGATCTGATTTGATTAACGCTGCCAGCTTCAGTCGGAACGTCGTTGGTATATACCGTTTGGATAGAATCGACAATCAATAAACAGGGCTTAGCTTCAACCGCTGCCGCTATGATTTTATCGCAATTGGTTTCTCCGATAAATTTTAAATTTTTTATTTTGCTTTTCAATCTGTCAAGCCGGTTCTTCAGTTGTCCCGCCGATTCTTCGCCGCTAGCATAAAAAACAAGACTGTTTTTATTGTTGGCATTTATAGCCTGAGCGATTTGTGCCACCAGAGTTGATTTGCCAATACCGGGCTCGCCTGCGAACAGCACCAGAGAACCTTTTACCAGCCCTCCTCCCAGCACCCGATCGATTTCATCAATTTTCGTTTCAAGTCTGGCTAGATTTATTTTTTCCAATCGACTGAAATCAATAGTAGGAGCCGGCAGAGCTCCGGCAGAAGTTTTGTTGGGTGGTTGTTGGTCAATTGTTTGCATTTGCAAGGCGCCCCAGCTGCCGCATTCCAGACAGCGGCCACTCCATTTGGGGGATTGCGCGCCGCAAGCAGAACAAGTATAAATGGTAGAAATTTTGCTGGCCATATAGCTTATCGGTTGGTTGTTAATTCGGCTTCAATCGCATGTTTTAAATCTGCCAACGAAGCTTGCCCCAATATTTCCTGCTGATTGATAAATATGAAAGGAACTCCGGGAAGTTTTAATCGGTTTGCTTCGGCGATGTTCGCTTGGATTCTTGTTTGGCTTCTTTGTTGTTCTAGGCAACTATAAAATTGCTCGCTATTTATTTTTGCCTGTTTGATTAACGTGTAGAGGTCCGGATTTGCAGCCAAGGAGAGCTGTTGCGTCAAAAGATCATGAAATGGCCAGAATTTATTTTGCTCTTCAGCGCACCTGGCAGCCGACGCGGCTCTATAAGATAGGGAATTTTTATCTTGATCAGGATAATCTTTGCGAATCAACCGAATTATGCCGCGATATTCTGTTAATATTTGGCGTAGATTTTCCTCTTGCCTAATACAGGCCGGGCAGGCGAAATCAGAATATAAAACAATTGTTATTTTTGCATTTTTTTCTCCTAATAATGGATCTTGTCCGTTAATAATCGGAGCTGATAGCTGTTTGGTTTGTATCTTTTTGGTCATCAACTGATCCTTGGTGTCATAGCCTTGATTTTGCTCATCGGCAATTATTTGATATTTAAAATTATTCGAATCGGCTAGATATGATTTTATAGAAATAAAAAAAAATGCTACAAACATCAAGCTCAAAAAAGCCGAAGCCATTAGTAAAACGGCTGAATATTTTTGTTTTTTCCGGATATTTGGCATCATTTCAATCTAATTTGGTGTATATTTTGGTTGGTTTTGTCTGTGAAATATAGGATAGAGCCATCAACTGAAACAACCAGATTAGAAATATTGTAGCTTTGTTCAGTAATAGCGATTAGCGACTTAGTTCGTGATTGCAAGTTGATTTTGTAGAGTTGATCCTTGGTGTTGTCAGCTAAAGCCGGAATCATGCCCGCGCCTTCTTCTAGGCTTTCTGGCACGGCACAGTATACTGTGGAGGCATCAGTAAAAGCGCATTTCTCCGCCCAAGTTTCAATATTTAGCGCCACTCTATTATTGCCAATTTGATTGCCCAGAGCGTCAACAATCCACAAAGAGGGCTTCATATCGTTTTTGCTGGAATAAACGCTATATAATAATTTGTCGCCCGCAGGAGACCATTTAGGTTGGAAGTCACGCCCTTCAATCTTGGTTGATTTAAAATTTTCTTGATTTTTTCCGACAAAATAAAGTTCCTGTTGATCAAAGCTGACACCTTCAATAAACAGCGCTACGCTTTGATTATTGGGAGACCAATAAGTGATGACTTTGTCTTGATTTGCGCCTAATTCCTCTATCGCCTTGGTTCTAGAACCGTCTTCACTGGTTATCGCCAACCAGCGATTTTCTTCGCTTTGTCCGATGCTTTTCATAACTATTTGCTGTCCGTTAGGTGAATAACTAAAATCTTCCCAATGTTGCGGTAGGGTGATTTGTTCTTTTTTTTCAAAATCATAAATGATGTTGGCGCCATCAGGAAATTCAATTATCGCTTTGTTTTTATTAGGCGACCATACAACATTTTCAACTTGAGGGAAAACGGTGTTTGATAAAAGCGATATTTCGCCCAGTTTATTAATGAAATAAAACTTACCGTCAGATTTGTCGTAGTATTGGACACCGTTACCGTTTTTATCAAGAGTCATGGACAGGCTTGGAACTTGATTTAATTGGGTTGTTTGCGTTAATCCGCCCTGAGCAATGTTATCGATAGGTTCGGTTTGTTTTGGCATTAAAGAAGAGTCCGGCAAGGACCATTGTCCTTCTTCGTCTATTGGTTGATTGCCGCCACGTTGATCAGACTGGGGCAAGGAGCCTTGCGAGCTTGTAGCGGCAGGTTCTTGATCCGGAATCGTCGTTTCTTCTGGGGTGCTAAAAAACATTAAATAAAGCAAATAGCCAATTAAAATAGAGCAAAAAATGAAGACAATTAGCCAAATTATTTTTTTATAGCGGGAAAAAAAGTTCATAATTTATGTTGTCCAATATAAATAATTATGTTATAATTATAGTTATCAACAGCTCAAAATATTATTTGGCATAAAATAGATATTGCTTTTATTATATAATATAAATATTTGCAGTGTCAAAATTAAAAAATTCTGGAATATATTATGGCCTTATTATCAAAAACAGGAAGTTTCTTAGGCGTCGATATTGGCTCAACCAGCATTAAAATAGTTGAATTAAAAAAAAAATCCGGAAAAATCAGCCTATTGACATATGGTTTCAGTGAAAGCTTGCCTAGTTTTGAGAAAATAAACAATAAACAACTCTCCGTAATTATTAGCAAGATTTGCGTAGAATCAGGCATGAAGTCAAGAAATGCTATTGCCGCTTTGCCAACTTTTTCTGTTTTTAGTTCAATTATCAATTTACCAAAAATGAACGAAAAAGACTTGTCTTCTGCCATTAACTGGGAAGCAAAGAAAGTCATACCATTGCCGCTGGAAGAGATGATACTAAGCTGGCAGGTAATCAAGCAAAACCAGACCGAAACGGAAGCAAACCAGAATCATTTGAAAATTTTACTTACCGGAGCGCCGAGAACACTAGTTAATAGGCATATTGATATATTTAAAAATTGCCGAATAAATCTTTTAAGCCTGGAAACGGAAACTTTCGCCCTCAGCAGATCGTTGATTGGCAATGATCAGTCGGCGATTATGATTATTGAGATGGGCGCCAACACTACCGACTTGGCCATTGTTGACGGCGGAGTTCCGATTTTAAGTCGAAGCCTAGATATCGGGGGCTTTACCATCACCAAAGCAATTGCTAATAATTTAAACATCGGTTTGGAGAGAGCTGAACAATTCAAATACGACCTGGGCATCAGTAATATACAGTCCCAATCGGATGTTATTCCCAAAACCATTATTGAGTCGATCACTCCGATTTTGAATGAAATTACTTATGCCATCAGCTTATTTCAAACAAAAAACAATCGTCAGGTTGAAAGAATTATTTTATCAGGCGGTTCGTCATTGCTTATTAATTTTAATAATTATTTAGCTAAATTATTAAACATCAACGTGTCGATCGGCAACCCTTGGTTTCGCGTTTCTTATCCGGTTGATTTAAAACCCCTACTGGAAGAAATCGGTCCCAAAATGTCGATCTCTGTCGGTTTAGCGATGAGGGAATTAGAGTAGTTTAATTTAAAGAATTTAGTGTTTTTATGGGTGAAATTAATTTTATCGCTGAGAAAAAAAACGGTAAGAAGAACAAGCCGAAAGAAGAACCACCTAAGATTGAATGGTCAACACCAGCGAAGGAGGATAAAAAAAATAATTCCAACCAAGAGCAAGGAGGTTGGCTGTCTTTTTTTAAGAAAAAAAATAATCCGACTGAAAATCCGGTTAATACAAAAATTGATTTGGACAAGATCAATAGTTCCCGTAACGAAGTTTTGAAATTGATCAAAGAGTACGAATTAAAAAACAGTTCTAAGCCAAGGGCAAAAATTTCTTTTTTTGGCAGTTGGTTTGGCGGCAAGAAAAGTATCGCTCAGAATAGAGAAGTAACAAAGATTGCCGAAAAAACAATTCCTTTGTCAAAAAATAACAAGGAGAAGTCTTTTGATATCATTGCCAAAACCAAAAATATTTCCAGTCCAAGATTGATGCCGCCTGATAATGATATCAAGCCGGTTTTATCGACAGAATCTCCGGCGATAGTTTCCCCTTTGAAAAAATTATCCACTGAAATAGGCCAAGACATCCAACGTCTTAAGCAGTCAATTGCCGAAACCAAAATCACGGCAGAAAATAATGGCAAGCAGCCGATTGAGCCTTTGGCTGAAGCAAAAAAGACAATTGCAGATCAGAATCAAGCGAAGAACTTAGCCGTTGAAGCGCAAAAAATAAGTTGGTGGCGAAAAATTTGGCCAAAAAAAACAACCGACAAAGCGGATAAAAAAATTATCCAGCCAAACTCCGAGACGGACAAATGGCAGAGCCAGCCAGCGCTGGAAACAAACTTAATAGAAAAAGAGATGGTTTTTTTCTTTGATTGGCAAGAAAACGCGCTGATCGCAATTATCGGTTTGGTTTCTACCGTTTTTCTTCTCGCCCTCGGTTATAGCGGTCTGGTTTATTGGGAGAAGAGCCATTTTGATAAAATCAAAGAACTTGAAAATAGTTATTCTGAACTGGACAGAAAAATCATTTTGGAGGCAAAAACTATCAATGAAATAATTGATTTTAAAAATAAATCGTCTCTGGTCGGAGAGTTGCTTAATAAACATATTTATTGGAGCAATTTTTTCAATTGGCTAGAGGAGAACACCTTAGCCGATGTTTATTTTCAAAGTTTTTCCGGGGATATTTCCGGTAATTATAAATTAAGCGCTCAAGCCAGGAACTATTACACGGTAGCCGAACAGTTAAATTTCATGGAAGCAAATAATTTGAACAAAGGAATCTTAAATTATACCAAAGTTCAGGAAGTGGGTTATGGCCGAGCCGAGCTTGGAGCAATAAGCGGCGCTAATTTTATTCTGGAAATTTCATTAAATCCTGATATTTTTTATAAAATTGATAAATAGCTTATGGATAGCAAAGTCAAGATTAATAAAATAAGAAATAATACAAGTCAAGGGCAAAACTTAAATTCCTTTTTTATTAAAAATTTCAAACAGGTGGTTATTGTTTTATGTTTGGCGTTATTTTTAACTTGCGGTTGGTTTGTGCTATGGCCAAAGTATCAAAAAATTAATTACTTGGCAAACATTAAATATCAGCAAAGGCAGGAAAACTTAAAAACCCATCAAACTGAATACGAAAAGATTGTTAGATTAATAGAAGATTATCAAAAAATCAAACCAGATGATCGGAACAAAATGCTTGCGTTGTTGCCGGCTAAAATTGAATTTCAAGACGTACTTTTGGAGTTTGACCGTTTAGCCAGCCAACATGGCATGGTGCTTGTATCAATTAAAATAGCGACAGAAGCTAAACCATCAGGAGCAGAAACCAATCAAGCCCTCTTTATTAATGTCGGTAATTACAATCTTGTTAAGATTAGGATAAATATCAGTCTAACCGGAAGTAATTACAATAATCTGCGAAGTTTTATCGCGGCAGCTGAAAAAAATCTGCCACTGATAGACATAAATAGCATTTCCTACAATCCTGACGACAACAGCACTTCAATGGAAGTATTTACTTATGCGGTTAAATAAATAAAATTTTTGAATTAAAAAGATGATTGCGGCAAAACTAGACAAAAAAAAGACAATAAAAGAACTATTCTTTTTAGCCATTGTTTTGATTATTGCTGCCTGGTTTGTTTTTACTAATTTTTTTGGCGAGAAGCAGGTTGTGGAAATTATGAATATTGCCGAAGAAGGAAGTTTTATCACTCAAACTCCAGACGATTTTAGGCATGATTTGTCCACTACGTCCCTGCAATTATTGGGGTTGTTTTTGACTGTCGGGCAGATTAATGATGATTTTTTGCGCGATGACAGGTTTGCCGATCTTAAGCATAATACCATCGAAAAAAAGAAAGAACTGATAAAGGGCAAAAACAATCCGTTTGACCCTTATAAGTAAATTCTATAACAATGAAAGAAACAAATCAGGCGACAAAACAGGAAAAATTATTAGAACTCCTTCAACGTTATGGTTTGGTTGGCGAAGAACAACTAAAGGAAGCCAGAGAGCTGTCATCGCACACCAACAAAACAATTGAAGAATTTCTGATTGATAAAAACATCGTTGACGCCGAAGAGCTCACGATTATTAAAGCCAATGTTTATGGCCTGCCTTATCAAAGCTTGTCAGGGAAGAAATTAATCACTACTGATCTGGAAATCATTCCAGCTCAAGCAGCTGAAAACTATAAGGTAATTTGTTTTGAAAAGAAAAGTTTAATCATTAAGATTGGTATTGTTGATCCGGACAATTTTAAGGCGATTGAGGCAATTGATTTTTTAGCAAAAAAAGAAGGTCTTCATCCTGAGTATTATTTGATTTCTCCTTTGAGCCTGGCCGATGCGCTCGGGCAATACAAGTCGATTAATAAAGAGATTTCTTCAGTATTGCAAGCAAAACAGGAAGAAAATGATGACTATTTAGCCAAATTTAAAGGCAAAGAATCGGTTCAGTTTGAAGAGGTGATTAAAAGCGCTCCAGTCGCCAAGATTGTTTCGGTTTTAATGAGGCATGCAATTGAAGGTAGGGCTAGCGATATACACATTGAACCATTGCAAAACGAAACCAGGGTTCGTTATCGCATTGACGGAGTTTTGCACACCTCGTTAGTTTTGCCGCAAAGCGTGCATAGCGCCATTGTTTCTCGTATTAAAGTGTTAGCTAATTTAAAATTAGACGAAACCAGATTGCCGCAAGACGGCAGAATAAGGCTTGAAGTTAATGACAAAGAAGTTGATTTGCGCATTTCAATTTTGCCCTTGATAAACGAGGAAAAGGTTGTGATGAGAATTTTAGATATCACCAAGGGTGCCCCTACTTTGGAGGAGCTTGGTTTTGAAGGGCAATCGCTTGACGTTATTAAAAAAAATATCAAAAAAACCGATGGTTTATTCTTGGTGACTGGTCCAACCGGTTCAGGAAAATCAACCACTCTTTATTCCATTTTAACCAAAATTAATAAAGAAAATATCAACATTGTTACCCTGGAAGATCCGGTTGAGTACTTTCTGAAAGGCATTAATCAGTCTCAGGTTAAACCGGAAATAGGCTATACTTTTGCTAGCGGCCTAAGGTCTTTTTTGCGCCAAGACCCAAATATTATAATGGTAGGAGAAATTAGGGATCACGAAACTGTTGAATTAGCTATCCATGCCAGTCTAACCGGTCATTTTGTTTATTCAACCCTTCACACCAATGATGCCATCGGATCGATTGCTAGATTGCTTGATATGGGAGTGGAGCCGTTTTTGTTATCATCCACTTTAAACACCATTATCGCTCAAAGATTGGCTAGGAAAATATGTTTGCATTGTAAAATTGCGAGCCGCTTACCGGACAATATTGCCAATGAAATAGAGAAGGAGACAAATAAGATCCCCCGTAATTTATTAAAGGAGAGAATTAAAGAAATAAATAAAAGCGGATTAATTTTTTATAAAGGAGCAGGTTGCCCGCGTTGCGGAAATACCGGTTATAATGGCAGGATAGCTCTGGCTGAAGTGTTGGATATAAACGAAGATTTACGCGACTTGATAATGATAAAAAACGCCAACCTTAAACAAGAAGACATTGCCGCAACGCAAAATTTTATTACTATGAAACAGGATGGCATTATCAAGGCGCTGCAAGGCGTTACCTCTATTGAAGAGATGTTTAGAGTGATTAATAATTAATAAATTATAACTCGTTAATAATATGAGCAAAGAAAAAATTAAAATTTTGTTGATTGAAGATGATTCTTTTTTATTAAATATGTATGCGACAAAATTTGAATTGGAAAACTACAAGGTGTTGATGGCAGAAGATGGGGAAAGGGGTTTGAAAATCGCGCAAAAAGACTTGCCAGATGTTATTTTGCTGGATGTCATGTTGCCCAAGATGAACGGTTTTGAAGTGCTTAAGGAATTAAAAAATAATCGCACTACCGCTCAAATTCCAGTGATATTATTAACCAATCTTAGCCAAAAAGGAGAAATTGACCAAGGAATAGCCTTGGGCGCCAAGGATTATTTGGTCAAGGCGCATTTTATGCCCTCTGAAGTTGTTCATAAAATAAAAAAAGTTTTGGGAAAATAAAACATTATTTATTATTTTCTCTGAAATTATGGAAGTCCCTTCTATTTTTTTAAACCGGTTGCTAGCCGAAGTCGCAAAGAAAAAAGCGTCCGATCTGCACCTATCGGTTGGCAGTCTGCCGATGATCCGGGTTGACGGAGAATTAAGAACCGTTGATGAAGCGAGCATTGTAACGGCTGATTTGCTGAAAAAAATAATTGATTCTTTGTTAAGCCAAGATGAATTTGATCGGCTGAAAAAAAATCGAGAAATTATCATAGCGAAAAATATTGCCGGTAATTTCCGTTTTAAAATTAACGTCTTATATCAGAAAGACTTACCGAGCGTTAATTTCCATTATATCGCCGGATTGATCAAGCCGTTAGCTGATTATAAATTACCGCCGATTTTTAAAAGTTTTTTGCAAAATAATACCGGTTTGATAATATTAACTGGATCGTATGGTTCAGGCAAAACAAGCACCGCAGCCTCATTCGTAGAGGAGATAAACCGTAGTTGCCGGAAGTATGTCGTCACCATTGAAGATCCGATCGAATATCTGTTTGTCGGTAAAAAAAGCATCATTGAACAACGTCAAGTCGGTTTGGATGTCAAAAATTCAGCCGAAGGCTTGTCCTACTGTTTAAGCGAAGATTGCGATGTCGTTTATGTAAGTAGCGCCGATAGGGAATTAAAGGAAACCATGCAACAGGCAGTTGATCTGGCTTCCGGAAACGCCTTGGTTATAATGGAGATAAATTCCAGCAGCGCTACCAGGGTAATAGAAAAAGTGCTTGATTCTTTGTCGGACAGCTCTTCCGTAGAGTCTGCTAGACATGCTTTATCTGATGTTTTATTGGCTGTATTAGCTCAAAAACTGATTCCCAAGAGAGGTGGCGGGTTGGCTTTTGCGGCTGAAATTTTAATAGCAAACTCGGCAGTGAAATCAATGATTAGGGAGGGGAAAATTTATCAGATAGAGACCATTATGCAGACCTCGCGACAAGAGGGAATGATGCTTATGAGCAAGGCAATCGATGAGCTGGTTGAAACCGACGCTATATTGCCCGAAGAAGCGGCGAAAATAAAAAATGAGTTTTAATTGAAAAGCTATGCCAATGTTTAAATACAAAGTACTGGACGGAGCGACCATGAAAGAAGGTTTGGTGGAAGCGATGAGTGAAGATTTGGCAGCTGAAACTTTGCGCGAAAAAGGATATGATATAATCTCCCTATCTTCAACTTTGGTTTCCGGGTCAAGCGGGGTGCATATTTTTAATAGGATTACGGCGAAAGATATAGTAATTTTTGCCAGACAATTTGCTGTGATGATTTCGGCCAATGTATCAATGGTGCAGTCATTAAAGATTCTAACCGAGCAAACCGTTAATATTAAATTAAAGATTATTATATCAGAAATGGCTGACGAGATTGACGGCGGTGAAAAATTATCTGAATGTTTGGCTAAACGCCCCAAGGTTTTTTCAGATTTTTTCGTAAATATCGTTAAATCAGGAGAGGCATCGGGAAAATTAGACGAAGTGCTTAATTATTTAGCCGATGAAACGGAAAAGGATTATGACATGGCGAGCAAGATCAAAGGAGCAATGATGTACCCAGCGTTCGTAATGTTAGGTTTGCTGATTGTGGGCATAGTAATGATGGTTTATGTTGTGCCAAAATTGATGGAGATCTTAATCGAATCAGGAATTGAATTGCCGTTGACAACCAAAATACTAATTGCTGTATCAGGCTTTTTTGTAAAGTATTGGTTGGTAGTAATAATTGCGCCGATATTGTTGCTTATTTTAACCAAGCTTTACATAGCTCGTCCTGACGGCAGAAGAATGATTGATTTATTGATGTTAAGATTGCCAATTTTTGGGAAATTGTTACGTATAATTTATTTGATTAGGTTTTGTCGTTCCATGAACACCTTGATTATAAGCGGCATTCCCATATCAAAAAGTTTAAAAATAGCAGGCGACGTGGTCAGCAATCAGGTTTATAAGGACTTAATCGAGAAAACGGTTAGACAGGTTGAGGAAGGCAATTCTATTTCCAGCATTTTCTCTACAAGCAAAGAAATACCAAAAATGGTTTCTCAGATGCTCAATATTGGAGAAAAAACTGGCCGTTTGGATATCATTTTAGGCCGTTTAGCTAGTTTTTACACCCGTGAAGCCAACAATATTATCGCCAACTTAATGACCTTGATGGAACCGATTATCATGGTGATTATTGGCATAGCTGTTGGAATTATGGTCGCGGCTATTATTCTGCCGATGTATAGCATGAGCAGTCAAGTTTAACATTTTTATTTTTTTGTGCTAAGATATTAACAGTAGCGAATTATCATGGTTGATTTTGATAATAAAAAACGTAAGGAATTTTTAGATTTTATCAAAAAAATCTGATTACGAGAGCTACAATATTGCCTATACGTTTGAAGCCAAAACGGTAATCTTGCGCCAGGTATACATGCCACACCGTTGGGCTTAACCAACTAATAATTAATTTAATAATTAAAACTTTCATGATTAACCTTAGCGGTTAGTCTATTCTAGAAAGAGAGGTGAGTTATGAAAAAACAAAAAGGTTTCACTTTAGTAGAGTTGTTGGTAGTTATCGCCATTATCGGTTTGCTATCAACATTAGCCGTGGTTTCATTAAATAACGCAAGGTTAAAATCAAGAGACGCTAAGCGCGTATCAGACATCAAGCAGATTCAGACAGCGATGGAGCTTTTTTTTAATGATTGCGGCAGGTATCCTTCGGCATTGGCCACTACCGCAAATGACGGCTGTCCGTCAGGCACGACTTTCGGGACTTTTATGGCCCTAATCCCGGCCCCCCCAAGCCCGAATGACGGAACTTCTTGCGGTCAGCTCGCAAGCTACACCTTTGCCAATAGCACTGGTGGCACGACCTATACCTTGAATTTTTGTTTAGGCGGTGCAACCGGTAGTTTACCTGCTGGATTAAGAACAGCCACCCCATCTGGCATTCAATAATTTCCTAATCTTTATAAAGGATCCTAGTTAAAGATTAAAAAAATCTCCCTGGTTATTTCTTGAAGTTAATTTTTCAAGGCCTAATTGCGGGAGATTTTTTTGTTTTTACTTATCTGCTTTATTTTTTTCTGTGCTATAATTATGGCATGGGAGAAAAAATAGAAAAAATAAATAAAATCATAGATTTATCGTCTATCGTCTTGCTTTATTCGCTTATTTTTTTAGTGCCTTTGTATTTTAGGTTTTATGTCTTTGATTTTTCCGGTATGCCTTATAATTTCGCGCTAGAGAAGACTATGATTTTTCGTTTGTTGGTGGATATTTTGCTTGTTTTATTAATCCTCAAGATTTTTATCACCAGCAGGTTGGCCTCTTTTGACCGAAAATTGTTCTTGGCTATCATGCCTTTTTTTCTTGCCTTGATTTTCGTTACCATCTTCTCGGTTGATCCAGAGAAAAGTTTTTTCGGTTCTTACCTGCGGCAACAAGGGCTGTTAACCCATCTGCATTTTTTGGCTTTTATCATTTTGTTAGCCTTGAATTTAAGCAATCGCAAGCAATGGAATCATCTGGTTTTTGCTGGTGTTCTTTCCGGTACTTTGGTCGCTATCATTGGTATGGTTGAATGGTTTGGTTATGATGTGTTTTTTTGGTCAAGGGAGATAAATCCAGGCGGAAGGGTGGGATCTACCATGGGACAGCCGGTATTTTTAGGTAATTTTTTACTGCTTTCCATTACTCTGGGATTCTACGGTTTAACCATATTTAATAAAAGACTACCCAAGTATTTGGTGGTTTTTAGTTTGGCTTGCCAATTGCTTTGCCTGATCTTTACCTATACTCGCGGAGCATGGATTGGCTTGATCGGAGGTTTTTTGCTGTGGTTTGCGATAAAGTTTTATCAGCGCAGAGGTTTTAAAAAATTAATTATTTTAGCGATTAGTTTGTTGGTGGTGTTTTTGTTATTTATTTCATTTTTTCAAGACGATATCAAGAATAATTTATGGCAAAACAGGAGAATCCCGCTTAACATCGTAAATCGCCTGGAGAGTTTCTTTGATTTATCTATCGGTTCGGTTGGCTTGCGTTTAATGATTTGGCAAAGCGCGATTGCGCCAATCGCCGAAAAACCGCTTTTCGGCTACGGTCCGGAGAATCAGAGAGATGTTTTTATCAAACAATATCAGTCTGAGTGGTCGCTTTTTGAGAATTTAGGAGTTTATCCTGATCGCGCTCATAACGAATATCTTGACCTATTGCTGATCGGCGGAGTAGCGACGTTTGGCGCTTTTTTTTGGTTATTATACTTTTTATTTTCGTTTTGCTTTAGAAATTTTGTCTTCTCCTCAAGCAATCATGATCGCGGTCCGATTATTTTGTTGTCCGGCTTGTCGGCCTACTTAATCAGTCTGGGCTTCAGCTTTTCTTTAACCGAAACCTGGCTATATTTCTGGCTGATTGTTGTCTTGGTATTTGTTATTGACCGAAAGGAAAAAATTGTTAATCTGAATTCTTTTCGTCCAGCCTATAAAGCCCTGCTTTACTTTATTTTGTTTTTTATCTTCTGCTATGCTAGTTATTTTGTATATTTTAATATTCAAGGATTACGGGCAGATCGAGCATTTCGACAGACAAAAATTTCCCCCGATTCCGGTAAATTCGTTGAATATTTAAAAAATTACAGCCAGGCCTTGGCAATAAACCCCTATGAGCAAGAATATAGAAATAGCTATGTGTTAGATTTAATAAGAGCCATACCGTTGATAAACGATTCCGAGGAACGTCGTCAGATCGTTGAAGCTCTTATTTACTTGCTAGAGCTAGAAGAAAAAGGAGCGCCGGATTATTTCAGCCTGATGAGACAGGCCGGCATTCTTGCGGCATTGGGAAAATATAGCGATAAAAATTATTACCTCCAAGCGGAAAAAAAATATTTCGAGATTATTAATAATTATCCTGTTGCGCCAAACACTTATTATGATTGGGGCAATATGTATTTTCTTGCCAAGGACTATCAAAAAGCTATTATTGTTTATCAGCGCGCGATAAAAGCGACTCCGGATTTGAACGATCGGCGGATGAACGACACGCATCGCTCCATTGTTTTGGGATATTTATCTCAAATACATAACCAAATCGCCGAAGCTAGTTTTTCGCTGAAAAATTATCAGGAAGCAATTAAGTATTATCTGAATGTATTAAAAATCGATCCGTACAATTTAACTGTTTATGAAAAAATGGCCCAATGCCATCTTGCATTGAACAACCCGGTGAACGCCGAGAATGCTTATTTACGCGCCCAAAGGCTAGACCGCGATAATTATTGGTGGCCATTGCAACTCGCCTTACTTTACCAAAGAACCGGACAAACAGAGTTGAGTCGGCAAAATAAGCAATCAGCCCTTAAATTGAACCCGCCGGTTGAAGCGGTTAAATTATTGGACAACATTAATAAATAAAATAATCATGAAAATATGATAGATTTACTTTATTTTTTCGTGTTTGTTTTCGGCTTGACCATCGGTTCTTTTCTTAATTGTTTGATCTGGCGTCTCCATTCCGGACAAAGTATGTGGAATAGGTCGGCTTGCCCTAAGTGCCATGAAAAAATCATTTGGTATGACAATGTTCCAGTTTTGAGCTATCTACTGCGATTGGGAAAATGCAGACATTGCGGGAAGCGAATTTCTTTGCAGTACCCGATCGTGGAATTCTTGACCGGAGTTCTTTTTGTTATGGCGTTTTACTTGAATTATGAATTACAAATTATAAATTATGGATCCGGCATTCATGACTCGCTATTCATAATTCAATTATTTCAAGATCCGATATTACTAATTCAACTGCTCCGTGATTTGTTTATAATTTCTGTCATGATTATCGTTTTTATCTATGATCTGCGCTGGTATTTGATTCTTGATATCGTGATTTTACCGTCTTGCCTGTTAGTTTTTTTCTTCAATTTATTATTGGGCCATAGTTGGCAAGATATGATGATTTCTGGTATAATAGGAGCAGGTTTTTTCTTATTCCAATTTGTAATTTCTCGCGGCAAATGGATCGGCGGGGGAGATGTCAGGCTCGGTTTATTCATGGGTTTAGCCCTTGGTTTAAATAATTTGATATTAGCTATTTTTCTAGGCTATATAATCGGTTCAATTGTAAGCATTTTCCTGTTGATAACTGGCAAAAAACAATGGAGTTCAAAGGTTCCGCTTGGCGTTTTTTTAACAGTCGGCTGTTTGCTTAGCTTGTTTTGGGGCAAGAATATTTTGGCTTGGTATTGGGGTTTGTTGTATTAAGTCCTATAAGTTAAGTATTTTATTTTTATCATACACTTATGATCAAACATTATTTCAAATTAAAAACATGGTTAATTCTTTTTTTAATTATCATTTTTTCAGTCAGTATCAGCCTGTTGATTATTGTTTATCAATTTAATTGTCAGGTCAATATTACTCAAGCCGGTACCGACCAAAATATCGTCGGTTTTGCTTGGAGTTCAAGCTTTGGCTGGATCAGTTTCAATTCAACCGACACTGGCAGCGCTGTCAATTACGGAGTGAATATTAATCTCGCTTCTGGAAATTTTTCCGGCTATGCCTGGAGTCCAAATATCGGCTGGATAGATTTTGCCCCGAACGGCCCCTATCCGCCAATCGGACCAGCATATTCCGCGCGTTACGACTCCGGCAACTTGACTGGTTGGGCAAAGGTGTTGAGTTTGGGAAATAATGGTTGGTTAAGATTTGAAAACGCCTCTATGGCGGCAGATGGAAAATTTCTAGGCTGGATGTGGAATGCCAATGAAGATGGTTCTGGCATTGGCTGGGTTAGTTTAAATAGCGCAAGCGCCGGTTCAGGAATATCTCATGCGGTTGGCATTATGCCACCGAACAAGCCAACTAATGTGATAGTGGCCAGAAACCTTAGTTTTCCGGACAGTATCTTGGATGTCAGTTGGAATAACGTGGGAGCTATCCATTATTATATTTATTATAAAAAAAATATTGACCCAACTTATCAGAAATACGATCCCTCAAATAACGGCGGTGAAATTTTCACCACGTCTGGTTTAGTGGCCGGTCTTATAAGCGGTACTGCCTATAATTTTATCATCAAAGCATGCAACGCCTTTACTTGCGTTGATTCCTCCGACCCGGCGAATGGCACCACCAATTCAGTCTCCCAGCCAAGCAACGATGATATCAACGGTATTGGCCAATGTCCGGATATTATCAATCTAACATGGGCGGCGACAGCTGGAGCTGATTATTATATTATCAGCCGTTGCAACAAAGAAGGCTCTAGTTGCAACGACGGTGTGGGAACTGCCAACACTAATTCTTATTCCGATCAAGTGCCGGACGGTGCGGTTAAGCATACTTATAAGATAACCGGTTGCAATAATGATCCGGCTGAATGTGGCGCAACCTCTACTCCTTCCAAGGCTTTCTTGGCATGTCCCAGCCTGCCCACTTGGAAAGAAATCAAGGGTTTATAAATTTATTATATTTTCATGAATTTGTTTAACGGCAAATTAAGCCAGCATGGTTTTAGTGTTTCCGAAATGCTGGTATCCATCACTATCATCGGCATGATATCAGCTTTGTTTTTTGTTAATTACCGCACCGCTGGAGTTCGTTCTGATTTAATTAATACCGCCAATAAGGCAGCGGCAGATATTCGGTCTTGCCAGGGGTACGCTCTGGGTTCAAGGGCCTATGGTCAAACCTCGCCCCCTGGCGGATGGGGAGTGTATTTTAATTCCACCGCCGGCAATAACGGGCGATATATTGTCTTTGCCGATATCGGAGATGCGCCCGACAAATTATACAGCGGATCAAGCGAGTCGGACGCATCCAAAGGCGGCAGGACGATACAGTTGCCCAGTAGATTGGAAATATCATCTATCAAAGTAGCGGGATCGGTTGTAAACAGCGCCAGTATAGTTTTTTCCCCGCCCGACCCGCAAACTTTTGTCAATGGCAGCCAAAATGACAATGCCCTGATTGTATTGCGCGAAAAAAATAATTTCACCACCTCAACCATTGAAGTCAATCCCTTTGGCTTGGTTGATGTAATTAAATGAAGATAAAATCAAAAAAGCAAAATCATAAACAGGGATTTTCCATTGTGGAAGTAATTGTAGCCGCTTCTATAGTAGCAATGGGCTTTATCGGAGTGATATCTTTGTCAACGCAAAACACCCAGATTCATCTGACAAATCGTAACGTCTTGGTTGCTTCCCAGCTAGCGCAAGAAGGCATGGAATTGATCAGAAATATAAGAGACAGCAACTGGCTGGAAGGAAAAAGCTTTACTGAAGGAATCGTGCCGGATGTGAATCCTTATTTTTCCCTTGATTATACCAGAGGTCGTTTTAGCATTGCCAGTCCGAATGATCCATTGTCAAGATTGTATTTGGACGGTAATGGCTATTACGCGCACTTGCTAAGCGGTACGCCAACCCAGTTCTATCGTTATTTTACCGTGGCCAATAACGGAAATAACCTTGAAGCCAGCTGTATTGTCAGTTGGCGCGAAAGAGAGAAACAAAAAAATTACCAAGCGAAAACCATGCTTTATGATTGGAAATAATAATTATCAAAAATATCAAAGGAGCCAAAATAGAAATTTATCAGCCGGTTATACTATTATTGAGCTGGTGGTGGCGATCGGTATTTTTTCTACGGTTGTGCTGGGCGCTACCAGCATCTTCCAATTGGTCGTTGCCGGCCAGAGCTACGCTATTGCTTCATTCAATACACAGGAAACCATGCGCTATGATTTTGAAATTATGGCCAAAGAGTTGAGAACGGCAAAAGTTGATGAAGGCGGAACCTGTAAAACATTCTGCGGCGTTAGTTCTGCAAATCGTATTTATTATAGCAACACAGATGATAACGCTTCTTTTCTTTGTTTTAAAAACGAGAAAGACCAGTGCGTTAGATATTATTTGATTGACAATCGACTGATGATCAACCGCCAAGGCTCTGCTTATCCGATTACGCCTGATGAAATAAGGATCAGCGCTTTGAGCTTCAAGATTCAAGAGAAGAATATGTCAAACACCCCTATCCAACCGAAAGTAACCATGAAATTGGTTGTGGAGAACATCGGTAAAAATTTAAATAAACAAACCATGGTATTGCAGCAATCAATTTCTTCCAGAAATTATGAATAAAAAAGAGAAAAATAGATCAGCCCAGCAGGGATCAGTTATCTTGATTACCGTTTTGATTTTGTCTACGATTTTAACTGTCGCCTTGGGTTCAAGCAGTCTAATCATATCCGGAACACAGATCGGGCGCTATCAAAGCAAATCTATTATCGCTTATTACGCATCCGAAGCAGGTGTGGAGCGGGTTTTGTGGGAAACAAGAAAGAACGGAGCGCAGTTAGATGTGTGCGATACCAATGTCGTTCTGCCCGATCGAGTGCAAGTTCATTTTGGCGCCAACCCAGCCGACTGCGTTACCAGTTCGGATATGTCTAGTTATACCTATATTTTACCTCCGGCTTCCAGTTATAACCTCGTTATCGCCTCAACCTCCCCGGAGGTGCAGATAAAATCAACCGGAACTTATAAGGACGTGGTGAGAACGGTTGAGGTTGTTTATAACGCTTCTGGAATTTAATCAACCAATACATAGGTGATAAGTATTATTAAATTAACCTGTTCCTCGCGGTTTTGCCTCGAGGGAATTAATTATTATTAATAAAACCGCTGTTGCCAAACAGCGGTTTTATGTTATAATTATTGCATATTTAAGCAAACTATGAATAAAAACAGTATTAAAAATCGTATAGAAAAATTGCGCCAAGAGATCAATCGGCACAACTATCTATATCATGTTTTGGATCAGCCGGAGATCAGTGATGGAGCTTTGGACAGCTTAAAAAATGAGTTAGTCAAATTAGAACAAACTCACCCCGAGTTTATCGTTGTTGATTCTCCTACGCAAAGGATTAGCTGCAAGCCGTTGGATAAATTTACCAAAGTGGAACATACTTCTCCCATGATGTCGCTCTATGACGCATTTAGCGAGCAGGACATGAAAGATTGGGAAGAACGATTGAAAAAAATTTCCAATGATCAATTTCCAATTTCCAATTCAGGGTATTATTGTGAGTTTAAGATGGATGGATTAGCCATGAGTTTAAGATATAGTAACGGTATTTTTACCACAGGAGCAACTCGCGGCGACGGGCAAACCGGAGAAGACGTTACTCAAAATTTAAAAACCATTGAAGCCATCCCTCTGAGATTGCGGGAACCAAGATCGGAAGAGTTGGAAGAAATTGGCCTCAGCGCTGAGCAGATTAATCAGGTTTTTATAGCCATCAAGCAGGGCGAGATTGAAATCAGGGGGGAGGCGATTATGACCAGCCAGGTTTTTTTGAAATTAAACAGGCTTTATCAGCGCCAGGGCAAAGCGATCCTGGCTAACCCTAGAAACGCGGCTGCTGGCTCAATCCGTCAGCTTGATCCGAAAATCACGGCTGAAAGAAAATTGGATTTTTACGCTTATGCTCTGGTGACTGATTTTGGTTTGACCAAGCACGAACAAGAGCACGAACTAGCCAAGCTGTTGGGCTTTAAAGTTTTGCGACAGAATGCTTGGTGTCCTGATTTATCCGCTGTTTTGAAACTTCATCGGCTATGGGAGGAAGGGCGAAAAAATATTCCTTTTGAATGCGATGGAATGGTAGTGGTAGTTGATGATTTATCCCTTTGGAAAAAACTTGGTTCTGTCGGAAAGGGTCCGCGCTATATGATGGCCTATAAATTCGCCAATCAGCAAGCAACCACCAAGCTGATTGAGGTAGTCTGGCAAGTCGGTCGAACCGGCGCACTTACTCCGACTGCTGTCTTAGAGCCGGTTTTTGTCGGTGGAGTGACAGTTAGCCACGCCACTCTCCATAACATGGACGAGATTGAAAGATTGGAGTTAAAAATCGGCGACACGGTGATTCTGGAGAGAGCAGGCGATGTAATTCCTAAAATTGTCAGCGTAATTACAAATTTACGCGCCGGTCAGGAGAAAAAGATCATGCCGCCAAAAAGCTGTCCGATGTGCGAAGGCGAAGTGGTTAGAGCAGGATCAGCAGTCGCTTATCACTGCCGCAATACTAATTGTTATGCCGTAAATCTTAGGCGCTTGAGCCATTGGGCGTCAAAGGGAGCGCTTGATATTGACGGCTTAGGCCCAAAAATCATCGAGCAATTACATCGAGAGGGTTTGGTTAGAGATATCAGCGATTTTTACACTTTGACCGAAGGCGACCTAAAGCCCTTGGAAAGATTCGCCGAAAAGTCAGCTGAAAATCTAATCAAAGCGATAGCAGAAAGGAAGCAGGTTGATTTGGCGAGATTTATTTATGGTTTGGGAATCTTGCATATTGGCGAAGAGTCAGCGTTATTGTTAGCTAAACAATTTGAAAATTGGAATTTGAAAATTAGAAATTCGGGGACAGTGTATAAGATTAAAGAAGTTGCGGAATATTTTAAAAACATAAATATGGAAGAACTTCAAAATATTTCAGATGTCGGTCCGATTGTAGCTAAAAGCATTTTTGATTGGTTTCATGATAAGCGTAATTTAGGATTATTGCATAAGCTGGAAAAAAATGGGGTTGGTTTACGTCAAAATTCGGAAGGAAGATTAAGCCAGAAATTATTAGGGAAAGCTTTTGTCTTAACCGGCGCTTTGGTCGGATTGACAAGGGCTGAAGCTAAGGTTAAAATAAGAAAGTTGGGCGGAGAAATATCGGCTACTGTCAGCAAAAACACTGATTATGTAGTGGCTGGAACTGAACCAGGAAGTAAATTTGATAAAGCGAAGGAATTGGGAGTAAGGATTTTAAGCGAAGAAGATTTTTTAACTATGCTATAGGAGAAATTTTTAATTTCAAAATTACAATTTCTAAATAATGAATTCATGATTAATGTTTTAAAATTAAAATTAAGCTTATTATGCAATTATTAAAACAAGAAATACAACATATTGCCGATTTGGCTCGTTTGAAATTGACTGAAGAAGAGTTGGAGCGATACAGATTTCAATTGTCCGGAGTATTAAATTATATTGACCAATTAAGAGAAGTTGATACCAAAGGAGTGGATCCGACCGCGCAAATTACTGGATTAAACAATGTTTTGCGCGATGATCTGATCAGCGAATGGAGTAGCGAGGAGACAGCGACGGCATTAAAAGACGCTCCAGAGAGCGAGGGCAGATTTATTAAAGTAAAAAGGGTAATAGAGTAATTTTTAATTTACAATTTTAAATTTTCAAACAATTTTGAATGAAAAAATTAATTGGAAATTAAAACATTAAAGCATTGTTTAGAAATTGAAAATTAGAAATTATAATTTATGCAACCAAATAAATTAACCATCGTTGAGGCTATAAAAAAATTAGACGATAAAGAAATCTCCTCAGTTGAATTGACAGAGTCATGTATAAACAGAATTAAAGAAGTAGACGGAAAAATAAAAGCCTGTTTAACCGTGTGCGAGGAGAGCGCTTTGAATGAGGCAAAAAAAGCTGATCAACGGCGAGCCGCTGGAGAATCAGGAGATTTGCTCGGCATTCCTTATTTATCCAAGGATAATATTATGACCGTTGGAGTGAGAACAACAGCCGCTTCGAAGATTTTGGAAAATTATATTGCGCCCTATGATGCGACTATCATCAAAAGATTGAAAGAAGCGGGCGCGGTATTGTTGGGAAAAACTAATCTGGATGAATTTGCGCATGGTGCTTCAACAGAAAATAGTGCGTTTGGCGCTTCTCATAATCCGTGGGATTTGGATCGTGTTCCCGGAGGCTCATCTGGCGGTTCGGCCGCGGCCGTAGCGGCTGATATGTGTTTGTTTGCGCTTGGCACAGATACCGGCGGGTCAATCAGATGTCCGGCTAGTTTTTGCGGTATTACCGGCTTAAAACCGACTTATGGTCGCAATTCCCGCTTTGGTCTGATTGCCATGACCAGCTCAACCGATGTGCCCGGTCCAATGACTAAGACGGTAGAAGACGCTTGTTTGGTTGAAAGCGTTTTAGCAGGTTATGATAATCGCGACGCCACTACCGTAGAGATTGAAGTAGCCGATTATCAGCAAGAACTTGCCGGAAGCATCAGCGGTTTAAGGGTTGGTTTGCCCGAAGAATATTTCAGCGCCGGTTTGGATTTTGCCATCAAGCAGGCGATTGATCAGGCAGTTGAAGGTTTAAGGAAAAGAGGAGTTATTTTTTCGGAAGTAAGCTTACCTCATACCAAGTACGGCATTCCGGTTTATTATATCATCACTCCATCGGAAGTTAGTTCAAATTTAGCCCGTTTTGACGGCATAAAATACGGTTTAAGCGTTGACGAAGATAAACGATTAAAAACCGATTTAATAAATATTTATACCCAAAGCCGCGGACAAGGCTTTGGACCAGAGGCAAAAAGGAGAATCATGCTTGGCGCTTATGTTTTGTCAGCCGGTTATTTTGACGCTTATTATTTACAGGCGCAAAAAGTCAGAACAATTATAAAAAATGAATTCGACAGCGCTTTGTCAAAGGTCGACTGTTTGTTAACGCCGACTCAGCCCCGCCCAGCTTTCAAAATAGGAGAAAAAACCAGTGATCCGTTGGCTATGTATCTGGAAGACATATTCATTGTCGGCGCATCTTTGGCCGGTTTGCCGGCGCTTTCGGTGCCTTGCGGATTTGTAGATGGCATGCCGATCGGATTGCAACTAATCGGTCGAAGGTTTGATGAAGCGACTATTTTACGTTTGGGAAATCATTATCAGAGCATTAATAATTGGCAGTTTAAAAAACCAAATTTATAAAATTTACAGCATGATCAATTTTAAAAAATCCTTATTTATTGGCCTGATCGCAGTTATTTTAATTTCGTTTGCTTTAGTTGCTATTTGGCAAATAAAGCGAAACCAATTCGTTGATTTATCAGATCATCTTGGCAATGATTTTAAAAAGATTGAACAGCAAGCGATAGCCGAAAGCATTAGGCAAGGAATGGTCAAACCGATTGATTCAACCGACCATATCTGGGGCGATCTGTCAGCGCCAGTTCAATTTATTATTTATAATGACTTTGAGTGCCAGTTTTGCGCTGATTTTTTCAAGACGATTGAACAGCTAAAACAAGAATATGACAATCAAGTGGTAGTTGCTTTCCGGCATTATCCTTTGTCTTTTCATGCCAATGCTAAACCGGCCGCTTCAGCCTCGGAATGCGCGGCCGAACAAGGGAAGTTTTGGGAGATGTATCGTTTGTTGTTTGCCGACAATAAATCGGGGAAATTTTATCCGGAACAATTTGTTCTTAATGCTTCTTCCATCGGTTTAGATATGGTAAAGTTTCGGCAATGTTTTGAGCAGGATAAATATCAAGACAAGATAATAGATAGTATTTTAGAAGCAAAGAGTTTCGGCGTGAGCGGTGCGCCTGCCAATTTTATTAATGATATACCATATCCCGGAGCTTATCCGCTTGATGATTTTATTGACAGCCAAGGTCTCTCCAGAAAGGGCTTAAGAACTATAATTAATGAAATTATAAAAAAATAATTTATTTTCAACAATTGGAGAGGTCGCCTAGTGGTCGATGGCGCGCGCTTGGAAAGCGCGTATACCGCAAGGTATCGAGGGTTCGAATCCCTCTCTCTCCGCATCATCGTGCTAGCACGAAGAATTTTAAAAAACAGGGTTATAAAAAAACCTTGTTTTTTTATTATTTTTTGTTAATATAGTAATATGTTAAGTAGTAGTAAAATACTAGTATTTTAATTAAATTGATATGATGTTAATGAATAAAAAATTAGCGATTCCAAATAATATTAAAAAATTACGACATGAGCTTGGTATATCTCAGGATCGACTTTCAAAAATGGCTGACGTTACATATAATACGATAATAAAGATTGAATCAGGTGGAAGTCAAAATCCGACTATTGATACACTTTTAAAAATAGCCAAAGCACTAAATGTAAGTGTGGACGAGCTTTTAAAATAAATTTTTAATCACTAATTCCTCGTGGGCTTGCCCCGAGGTTACCTTGTAGGAA